>NZ_JBGNYC010000078.1:0-15546 GCF_051844275.1 Cellulosimicrobium sp. CpK407 | reverse complement strand
ACAGAATGTTCGACTTCGCCAGCTCCACGTAGTCCGGGTCGTCCGGGCTCGACGGCTTGGACTGCTCGCCCGCCTGGACGCGCTTGTAGTGGTTGTAGACGGCGACGGCCAGGGCCCGCTTCGCGGCGTCCTGGCCGATGACGTACTGCTCGAGGAACTCGAAGATCTCCTTGGGCTTGGGCAGCTCCGTGAGGCCGAGCTCCGTCGCCTCGGCGAGCTCCTCCTCGATGATCTCGTTGCACAGGTCGATGCACTCGTCGCAGATGTACACACCGGGGCCCGCGATGAGCTTCTTGACCTGCTTCTGCGACTTGCCGCAGAACGAGCACTTCAGCAGGTCGGCGCCGTCTGAGATACGAGCCACTACGCGTCTCCTTGTCCGGGTGCCCGGGGCCTCCCGCCGTCGGGATCGACGGCGCGGGGCCCGGGCACGGCCGAGCGAGTCCTGCTCCCCATTCCACACCACGGGGCCCCCGTTGTCAGGTGGGCTCCCCGGACGGGGTGCAACGTGTCGCGCCGCCGCCCCGGGCGGGGGACGGCGGCGCGGCGTGAGGGTCGAGCGGTCCGGGCGGTCAGGTCAGGGCTTGTTGACCGCGACGGCCTTGCGGCTCTCGAGGACCTGGTCCACGAGACCGTACTCCTTCGCCTGCTCGGCGGTGAGGATCTTGTCGCGCTCGATGTCCTGACGGACCTGCTCGACCGACTTGCCCGAGTGCAGGGCCAGCGTGTCCTCGAGCCACTCGCGCATGCGGATGAGCTCGTTCGCGTGGATCTCGATGTCGGACGCCTGCGCGTAGCCGCCGCCCTCCATCGCGGGCTGGTGGATGAGCACGCGCGCGTTCGGCAGCGCGAGGCGCTTGCCCGGCTGGCCGGCGGCGAGCAGGACCGCGGCGGCCGACGCCGCCTGGCCCAGGCAGACCGTCTGGATCTGCGGCTTGATGTATTGCATCGTGTCGTAGAGCGCGGTCATCGCGGTGAACGACCCGCCCGGCGAGTTGATGTAGAGGATGATGTCGCGGTCGGGGTCCTGGCTCTCGAGCACGAGGAGCTGGGCCATGACGTCGTCGGCGGACGCGTCGTCGACCTGGACGCCCAGGAAGATGATGCGGTCCTCGAACAGCTTGGTGTAGGGGTCCTGCCGCTTGAAGCCGTACGCGGTGCGCTCCTCGAACTGCGGGAGGACGTACCGCGCCGACGGCGCGCCGCCCGGCAGGGCGATGCCGCCGGGGCGCGCGCCCGCGCCGGCGAGGCGCTGCGCGGTGGACAGGTACTGGGACTCGGCGCTGAAGCTCACGGGTTCTCCTCGGTGAAGTCTGGTGTCCGGTGCGGGGTCAGGAACCCGTGGTGCCGCCGCCGCCGGTCACGGACGACGCGTTGGTGACGACGTGGTCGATGAAGCCGTACTCCAGCGCCTCCTCGGCCGTGAACCAGCTGTCGCGGTCGTTGTCCTTGAGGATCTGCTCGAGCGGCTTGCCCGTCTGCTCGGCCGTCAGCTCGGAGAGCACCTGCTTCATGTGCATGATGAGCTGCGCGTTGATGCGCACGTCGGTCGCGGTGCCGCCGATGCCGCCCGAGGGCTGGTGCATCATGACGCGCGCGTGCGGCGTGGCGTACCGCTTGCCCTTGGTGCCGGACGAGAGCAGGAACTGGCCCATCGAGGCCGCCATGCCCATCGCGATCGTCGCGACGTCGGGCTGGATGTACTGCATGGTGTCGTAGATCGCCATGCCGGCCGTGATCGACCCGCCGGGCGAGTTGATGTAGAGCCAGATGTCCTTCTCCGGGTCCTCCGCGGCGAGCAGCATCATCTGGGCGCAGATGGCGTTCGCGTTCTCGTCGCGCACCTCCGAGCCGAGCCAGATGATGCGCTCCTTGAGGAGCCGGTTGTAGATGGAGTCGTTGAGTCCGAAGCCCGGACCCTCGGCGCGGTTGACCGGGGCCGTCGCGTCGGACGGCAGGTACAGCTCGTTCACTTCCATCTCCTTCGTCGCTCCCGCGGGTCGCCCCCGCCTGCGCTGCCCTGGCCGGCGCCGGGAGGGTGTCCCGGTCCGGCCGTGCTGCAGTGACCCTAACGCGGTCGGTGCCCGGCGTTCGTCCCGACAGCGCGCGTTTTCGCTGACGGCGCACCAGGTGGCCGGCGCGCGCCGGCGCGGCACGGGCACGACGACGGCCCGCCCCCTCGCGCGGAGGGTGCGGGCCGTCGTGGGACCTGCTCCGGCCGACCGGCCGGCGACGTGTCAGGCCTTCGTCGCGTCCTTCTCGTCGTCCGCGACCGGCGCCTCGGCGGCGGCGTCGGCGGAGTCGTCGACGAGCGCCTCCTCGACGGGCTCGGCGGCGACGTCCTCGACCGACTCGTCCGCGGCGGCGTCCTCGTCGTCCGAGCCGATGAACTCGGTGAGGTCGACGACGGCGCCGGCCGAGTCCTTGACCTCGATCTGGCGCAGCGCGACGGCGAGCGACTTGGAGCGCGCGACCTCCCCGACCATCGCGGGGATCTGCCCGCCCTGGTCGAGCGACTGGATGAACTGGTTCGGGTCCATCCCGTACTGGCGCGACGCGCTCACGAGGTACTCGAGGAGCTCGTTCTGCGCGACCTTGATCTCGAGCTGCTCGGCGAGGGTGTCGAGCAGGATCTGGTTGCGGATGGCGTCGGTCGCCTCGACGGTGACCTCGGCGCGGTGCGTCTCGTCCTCCAGGCGGCCCTCGGACTCGAGGTGGCGGTGCACCTCGGCCTCGACGACGCCCGACGGCACGGGGATCTCGACGGCGTCGTTGAGCGCCTTGAGGAGCTCGTCACGGGCGGCGACGGCCTGGTTCGACGTCTTGATGCTCGCGACCTGCTCGCGCAGGTCCGCGGTGAGCTCCTCGAGCGTGTCGAACTCGGACGCGAGCTGGGCGAAGTCGTCGTCCGCCTCGGGCAGGTCGCGCTGCTTGACCGAGGTGGCCGTGACGGTGACCGACGCCTCCTTGCCCTCGTGCTCGCCACCGGCCAGGGGCGCGGTGAACGTGGTCGTCTCGTCGGCCGAGAGGCCGGTGAGCGCCTCGTCCAGGCCCTCGAGCATGTTGCCCGAGCCGATCTGGTAGCTGACGCCGGAGACGGAGTCGACCTCCTCGCCGTCGATCTCGGCCTTGAGGTCGAGCACGACGAAGTCGCCCTCGGCCGCGGGGCGGTCGACGCCGACGAGGGTGCCGAAGCGCTCGCGGAGCGCGTCGAGGCGCTCGGTGACGTCCTCGTCCGTGACCTCGGCGGGCTCCACCGTGATGGCGAGCGAGTCGAGGGCGGGCAGCGTGATCTCGGGGCGCACCTCGACCTCGGCGGTGAAGACCAGCTGGCCCTCGCCGGCCTTCGCCGGGATCTCGGTGACCTCGACCTCGGGCTGGCCGAGCGGGCGCAGGCTCTCCTCGCTGGCGGCCTGGCGGTAGAAGCCCGAGAGGCCGTCGTTGACGGCGTGCTCGATGACGGCGCCCCAGCCGACGCGCTGGTCGATCACGCGCGGCGGGACCTTGCCCTTGCGGAAGCCGGGGATGTTCACCTGCTCCGCGATGTGCTTGTAGGCGTGCTCGATGCTCGGCTTGAGCTCGTCGTACTCCACCTCGACGGTCAGCTTGACCTTGGTGGGGTCCAGGGTCTCGACGGCGCTCTTCACTTCGATGGTCTCCAACTGATCGGGGCGGGCCGGCGTGCGGCCGGGGACGGCTCCGCACGCGGACGTACGGGCAACCGTCCTATCGTACGCGAGCGGTCAAGCGTCGTGGTCAGGCCGATGAGCGAGCACCCGGGCGACGCTGGACCACCAGCAGGACCGCGAGCCCGACGACGGCGGTCGCGACGACGGTCTGCCACCGCAGCCCGACGACGCCGAGCACGTCGAGCAGCACGGCCATGACCATCTGGCCGCCGACGACCGTCAGCGTGAGGACGAACGTGCCGAGGTGGCGCACCGCGTACGCGGCCGCCACGGTGACGAGCGTCCCCAGCGGGCCGCCCAGGTAGAGCCACCACCGCCCGGGGAGCGTGACGCCGTCGAGCCCGCCGAGGACGGCGGCCAGCGCGAAGACGACGGAGATGCCCACGAGCCCGCCCGTGACCGAGGTGAGCGTCGCGACGACCGGGTAGCCGGTGAGCTGCGTGACCCGGCCGTTCCCGGCCTGCTGCCCGCACAGGACCGCGCCGCCGACGAAGAGCGCGACCCCGGCGACGACGGCGCCCCACCCCGCGTCGGTCGTCGCGCCGCCGAGCACCGCGACACCCAGACCCACGAGCGCCGCGAGACCGGCGGCGGCCCGGCGCGGCGTGAGCCGCAGCGGCGCGGGGAGGCCGACGCCGCGCGCGTCGAGCGCGAGGCCCGCGACCGTCTGGCCCGCGACCGAGCACACCGACGCGACCGCGACGCCGACGAGCGGGACCCCGGCGGCCATGGCGACGACGATCGGGACGCTGCACAGCCCGACCGCGAACCACCACCAGGGCGCGGAGGCGCGCAGGACGTCGAGCGTTGACCGGGCGCGCCGGCGGACGAGCACGACGAGCACGGTCGCGAGGAGGGTCCCGACGTAGGAGAGCCAGGCGGCGACGACGGGGCCGGTCCCTGCCGCGGCGAGGTCGCCGTTGAGGCGCCCCTGGAGCGACAGCACGGCGCCGCTGCCCGCGGCGACCAGCGCCGCGAGGGTGACGCGGGTCGCGGGTCCGGCCGCGGGCGTGGACAAGGTCACGGGCACCTCTCGAGGACGAGGCCGTCGACGCGGCCCGGACGTCGTCGACGCCCCGCGACGCCCCCGGAGGGGCGCCGCGCGAAGGTCGGGGTGACAGGATTTGAACCTGCGACCTTCCGCTCCCAAAGCGGACGCGCTACCAACCTGCGCCACACCCCGTCGCCCGCTGCGGCGGCGGGCCAGGGCAAGTGTACTGGCGGGAGCGGGTCGTCCTCGTCGGCGCGCGACCGCTTCCGCAGGTGGGCGGCACGTCCGCGCCACCGACGTTTGCTAAGGTTGCGGCCGCAGGTCGGCGCCGCGCCGGCCCTCGCTCCTCCTGCCGAGGAGCCCGGGCCGCGGTTCCACGGCCCGCGCGGGCGTAGCTCAATGGTAGAGCCCCAGTCTTCCAAACTGGCTACGCGGGTTCGATTCCCGTCGCCCGCTCCGGACTGCTCGGGCTCCGTCCCGACCGTCGCTCCCGCACGTCACGACGGGCGTCCCGCCAGGCCGGCGGGGCGCCCGTCGTCGTCTCGCCCGCACACGACCGTCCACGGGCCGGACGACCGTCTCGTGGACGGCGTTGCAGGGTCCCGACGCGGACCGATAGCCTCGGGGCACACGCGCTGCCCGCACGCCCGGACCGTCGGGCACCCGCGGCGCGACCGACCAGGAGGAGCGAGGAATGACCGCGACGATCGCGCGTCCCGCACCGCTGCACCGCGCCGTGTCGCGCGTCTCCTGTTGTCGCTGTCTCGGCTGTCGCTGACGACCCGCCGCCGACCCCGCGCAGCTCCGCGCCGCATCAGGCCGCCCCGTCCGCACGAGCCCACCCCCGCCGTCGCGCCCGTGCGCCCGCAGCGTCCCCGCGAGACGCTGGGCATCCTGGTCACGGACCGCGTCGGCCCACGTCCCCTGATCGGTACCCCCACCCCGGCTCACCCCGAGCCGTCGACAGAAGAGGAAGACATGGCACGCATCTACGACGACGCCACGAAGCTCATCGGCAACACGCCCCTCGTGCGCCTGAACCGGCTCACCGAGGGCCTCGAGGCCACGGTCGTCGCGAAGCTCGAGTTCTACAACCCGGCGAACTCGGTCAAGGACCGCATCGGCGTCTCGATCATCGATGCCGCCGAGGCGTCGGGCGAGCTCCAGCCGGGTGGGACGATCGTCGAGGGCACGTCGGGCAACACCGGCATCGCGCTGGCGTGGGTCGGCGCGGCCCGCGGCTACAACGTCGTGCTCGCCATGCCGGAGACCATGTCGAAGGAGCGCCGCGCGCTCCTGCGCGCCTACGGCGCCGAGCTCGTCCTCACCCCGGGCTCGGAGGGCATGAAGGGGGCCGTCGCGGCCGCCGAGCGGATCGCCGCGGAGCGCCCGGGCGCCATCCTGGCGCGCCAGTTCGCCAACCCGGCGAACGTGGACGTCCACCGCCGCACGACCGCCGAGGAGATCTGGGCCGACACGGACGGCGAGGTCGACATCGTCGTGTCCGGCATCGGCACCGGCGGCACGATCTCCGGCGTCGGGCAGGTGCTCAAGGAGCGCAAGCCCGAGGTGAAGATCGTCGCGGTCGAGCCGGCCGAGTCCCCCATCCTCAACGGCGGCCAGCCCGGGCCGCACAAGATCCAGGGTCTCGGGGCGAACTTCGTGCCCGACATCCTGGACCGCGGGGTCTACGACGAGGTCATCGACATCGACGCCGAGACCGCGGTCGCGACCGCGCGCGCCGCGGCCAAGGAGGAGGGCCTGCTCGTGGGCATCTCGTCGGGTGCGGCCATCGAGGCCGCGATCCAGCTCGCCAAGCGCCCCGAGAACAAGGGCAAGCTCATCGTCACGGTCGTGCCGGACTTCGGCGAGCGCTACCTCTCGACGATCCTGTACTCCGACCTGCTGGACTGACGTGACCGACCCTCGACCCCACCACCGCGCGGTCGGCTACCGGCTGCGCCGGTTCGCGCGCGTGCTCGGCGAGGACCTCGAGGCGGCCCGACGGCGGGACCCCGCCGCCCGCAGCCGCCTCGAGGTCGCGCTGGCGTACCCGGGCGTGCACGCCGTGTGGGCCTACCGGCTCGCGCACCGCATGTGGCGCGAGCCCCTGCTGCGCCTGCCCGCGCGTCTCGTGTCGCAGGTGGCGCGCGCGCTGACCGGTGTGGAGATCCATCCCGGCGCGCGCATCGGCCGACGCCTGTTCATCGACCACGGCATGGGGGTGGTCGTGGGCGAGACGGCCGTCGTCGGCGACGACGTCGTGCTCTTCCACACGTCGACGCTCGGCGGGCGGTCGATGAAGCGCGGCAAGCGGCACCCGACGCTCGGGGACCGCGTCGTCGTCGGGGCGGGGGCGAAGATCCTCGGGCCGGTGTGGGTCGGCAACGACGTGCAGGTGGGGGCCAACGCCGTCGTCGTCAAGGACGTGCCGGCCGGGGCGGTCGCGGTCGGGGTTCCGGCGACGGTCCGGATGCCCGCGGGGGCGCCCGCGGCGCGGGACGCCGTCGAGGACCCGTCGCTCCTCATCGAGTACGTCATCTGAGCGCACGGGCACGGGGCCGCCGTCGGGCACGACGGCGGCCCTCTCGTCGGACCATGTTGTTCTAGTTTCGCTAGAACAACTAGACTGGGCCCGTGATGTTCCGCATCGACCCGCAGGCCGACGAGCCGCTGTTCGCGCAGCTCGTCGCCCAGGTGCGCCTCGGTGTCGTCCAGGGGCGGCTCGCCCCGGGCGAGCGGCTCCCCGCGGCCCGCGAGCTCGCAGAGGCGCTGGACGTCAACGTGCACACCGTGCTGCGCGCCTACCAGGAGCTGCGCGACGAGGGCCTCGTCGACCTCCGCCGCGGGCGCGGCGCCGTCGTCAACGCGCCGCCCGCCGTCGACCTCGCGTCGCTGCGGTCGGCGGTGGACCGCGTCGCGGCCGAGGCCCGTGCGCTCGCCCTGCCGCCCGAGACCGTCCTGACCCTCGTGAAGGAGGCCCTCCGATGACCCGAGCCGCCCCGCGCCGCTCCCCCGGACGACCGACCGAGGACGGTCGCCCGCGCCCGGACGACCACCGCGCCCTCGCGCTCCTCGTCGGCGCCGCGGGGGCGGTCGTCACCGTGGTCGCGGCGATCGTCGCGCTGAGCTGGTCGGCGGACCTCCCGGACCCCGTGGCGATCCACTGGGGCACGAGCGGCGCCGACGGCTTCGCGTCGCTCGGTGCGGCCGTCGCGGGGAGCGCGGCCCTGGGACTCGTCGCCTCCGCGGGGTTCGCCGCGATGACGGCGTTCCTCGGGCGGTCGGCCGCGAACCGGCGGGTCGCCGCGGGAGTCACCGTCGGGCTGCCGGTCATGCTCGCGGCCCTCAGCCTCGGGTCGCTCTGGATCCAGCGCGGCCTCGCCGACGCGCGCGACGTCGGCGGCCTGGGCCCCGTCACGGCGATCGCGCTGGGCGTCGGGCTCCTCGTGGGCGTCGCGGTCGGGGCGCTGGTGCCGGGCGACCGCCCGGCCCCGACCGACGCCGGGGTCCCCGCCGACGCGCCCCGGGTCGCGCTCCGACCGGGCGAGCGGGCCGCGTGGGTCGGGCGCGTGAGCGGTGGGCCGACGGTGCTCGTCGCGATGGGCGCGATCGTCCTCACCACGGTCCTGGCGCTCGTCCTGCGCGAGTGGGCGCTCCTCCTCGTGCCGGTCGTCCTGGGGCTGCTGCTCGCCGCGATGATGTCGTGGGTCGTGCGCGTGGACGAGGGCGGGCTGTCGGTCCGGTCGACCCTGGGGTTCCCTCGCACGCGCGTCCCCGCGGACGAGGTCGTGCGGGCCGACGTCGTCGACGTCTCTCCGCTGCGCGACTTCGGCGGCTGGGGCTGGCGCGCCGGCCGGGGCGGCGCGGTCGGCGTCGTCGTCCGGGCCGGCGAGTCGCTGCGCGTCGAGCGCACGGGAGGCCGCGCGCTCGTCGTCACGGTCGACGACGCCGGGACCGCGGCGGCGCTCCTCAACACCCTCGCCGACCGCGCACGCCGCTGACCCTCGGTCCCGACGTGCCGCGCCGTCGCGTCGGCCCGGCGGCCCGGCGGCCGGTGCGGCCGCGGCCGGGCGCACCCGCGACCGGCGGCGGATCGGCTAGTCTGGAGCCGGGGCGGTACCCGAGACTCCGCGTACCGGATACCCCTGCCCGGCACGCGACCGGGTACCGCCCGCGTCCCGTCCCCGCGCACGACGCCCCGGCACGCCGCCGGTGCCCGGCGCGCGGGCGCACCCGTACGACGACCCTCGACGAGGAGGAGCCCGCATGCGTCTCGGCATCCACACCGGCTACTGGTCGGCCGGTCCCCCGGACGGCATCCAGGACGCGATCGTCGCGGCGGACCGCCTGGGCGTCGACTCGGTGTGGACGGCGGAGGCCTACGGCTCCGACGCCTTCACGCCGCTCGCGTGGTGGGGCTCGCGCACCTCCCGGATCCGGCTGGGGACCGCCGTCGCGCAGCTTTCCGCCCGCACCCCGACGGCCACGGCGATGGCCGCCCTGACGATGGACCACCTCTCCGGTGGCCGGTTCGTCCTCGGGCTCGGCGTCTCGGGCCCGCAGGTCGTGGAGGGCTGGTACGGGCAGCCGTACGCCCGCCCGCTCGCCCGCACGCGCGAGTACGTGCAGGTCGTGCGCGACGTGCTGCGCCGCGAGGCACCCGTGACGTCGTCCGGACCGCACTACCCGCTCCCCCTGCCCGAGGGCGCGGGCACGGGACTCGGCAAGCCCCTGCGCTCGACCGTGCACCCGCTGCGCGCGGACCTCCCGATCCACCTCGCCGCGGAGGGCCCCAAGAACGTCGCGCTCGCGGCCGAGATCGCCGACGGGTGGCTCCCGCTCTTCTACTCGCCCCGCATGGACGCGACGTTCCGCGAGCTCCTCGCCGACGGCTTCGCGCGCCGCGCCCCCGAGCGCTCCCCCGAGGCCGCGTTCGAGGTGAGCGCGACGGTGCCCGTCGTCGTGCGCGAGCACGTCGAGCAGGCCGCGGACCAGGTGCGCCCGTTCCTCGCGCTCTACGTGGGAGGCATGGGCGCCAAGGGCGCGAACTTCCACCGCGACGCGCTCGACCGCCTCGGGTACGCCGAGGCGTGCGACGAGATCCAGGCGCACTACCTCGCCGGGCGCAAGGACCTCGCGGCCGCCGCCGTCCCGACGGCGATGGTCGAGGACGTCGCGCTCGTCGGCCCGCCGGAGAAGATCGCCCGGGACCTCGCCGCGTGGCGGGAGACCGCGGTCACGACGCTCCTCGTCCAGGGTGACGCGACGGCCGTGCAGACGCTCGCCCCGCTCCTCGCGGCCCCGCCCCGGCGATGAGCGCGGGGTATCTCTCGTCCCTCGGAGCCTCGGACGACAGATACCCAGCGCTCAACGGCCGGGGGTGTCGTCCTCGGGGAACCAGACCGCGCGGCGCAGGTCGACGCGGCGACCGTCGCGCGACAGCGGGCACCCCTCGGCGCGCAGCTCCGTGAGCGCCGCGTCGAGGTGGTGCGCCGGCGGGGAGCCGGCCGCGTTGACGACGCGCCACCACGGGACCGGTGCGCCGTCGTCGTCCACGCCGGACGATCCCGCGAGGACCTGCCCGACCTGGCGCGGGCCACCGCGGTGCAGCGCCTCGGCGACGATCTCCGCGACGAGCCCGTACGTCATGGCACGCGCGGGCGGGATGCGCCGGACGAGCGCGAGCACGGCGCCCGCGTACTCGGCCGCGAGCGCCGTGCGGTCGGTCTCCGTGCCCGCGCCGGCGGTGCGCCCCGTCGTCCGGCCGTGCGTGCGTCCCGCCTCGAGCCCTGCCATGGTCCCCGACCCTAGCCGCCGCATTTGTCCTGGCGCGACGCGTGCCGAGACAGGAGGATCGAGGCCATGAGCGACCACCGCCCCGCACGCCTCCCCGACGGCTACGAGCTCGTCCCTCTCTCCGCGTCCGACCTGCGCGACGTGCTGGAGCTGGACACGACGACGTTCCCGTCCCCGGTCGAGGTCGACGAGCTCGTCGACCTCCCGTTCCCGCTCACGTGGGAGCGCACGCTCGGCGTGACGGTCGAGCACGAGGTCGACGACGCGCCGCCCGTCGACGGCGCGCGCCCCGTGCGCCGCGACCTCGTCGCGATGCACGCGTC
Source organism: Cellulosimicrobium sp. CpK407 (assembly GCF_051844275.1). Lineage (NCBI taxonomy): Bacteria > Bacillati > Actinomycetota > Actinomycetes > Micrococcales > Promicromonosporaceae > Cellulosimicrobium > Cellulosimicrobium sp. CpK407. Next base: position 4,744 of record NZ_JBGNYC010000078.1, on the reverse strand, counting down.
GTACCCGTTCGCGCGGTTCCCGGTGCCGGGGGCGACCGCACCGGTCGCGGGACTGACGTGGGTGGGGGTCCACCCCGCGCACCGCCGCCGCGGGATCCTCAGCGCGATGATCGACACGCACCTCGCGCGGTGCCGCGAGCGCGGCGAGCCCCTCTCGGCGCTCTTCGCCGCGGAGGCGGCGATCTACGGGCGCTTCGGCTACGGCAAGGCCGCGGACGACGTCCGGCTCACCGTCCCGCGCGGGGTCGCGCTGCGCGACGTCCCCGGCGCCGACCGCCACACCGTGCGCATCGAGCGCGCCGACCGGTCGCGGCACGAGGAGCTCGTCGCGACGCTCCACGAGCTCGCCGGCACGGACCCGACGGGCCAGGGCGCGGGGATCAACCGGCCGGGCTGGGCGACGCGCGAGACGCCCGAGCTCCAGGCCACGTTCTGGGACGACGCGAAGGTGTGGCGCAAGGACCGCGAGCCGACGCGGATCGCGATCGTCGAGCTCGACGGCGAGCCGCGCGGGTACGCGCGGTTCCACCGCAAGCTGTCCTGGGAGGTCACGGGCCCGCGCGGCCCGGTGAGCACGGGCGAGGTCGTCGCGCTGGACGCCGCGGCGGCGCGCGCGCTGTGGGGCGTGCTCACGGACCTCGACCTCACGCACGAGGTGACGCCCTTCATGCTGCCCGTGGACGACGTCGTGACGAGCCTCCTCGTGGACCCGCGCTCGGCGTCGCCGCGCCTCGCGGACAACCTCTGGGTGCGGGTGGTGGACGTGCCGGCCGCGCTTGCCGCGCGCCGCTACGCCGCGGACGTGGACCTGGTCGTGCACGTGACGGACGACCGCCTGCCGGACAACGCGGGCCGCTGGCGGCTGCGCGCGCCGGCGTTCGGCGACGCGGTGGCCGAGCGGACGGAGGACGCCGCGGACCTCTCGCTCGACGTGCGCGAGCTCGGCGCCGCCTACCTCGGTGGGACCTCGCTCGCGGCCCTCGCGGCGGCGGGGCTCGTCACCGAGCACTCCCCCGGCGCGCTCGCCCGCGCGAGCGCGGCGTTCGGCTGGCCGGTCGCCCCGGTGTGCAGCTGGGTCTTCTGAACGTCAGGCCTGGCAGGCGCCGCACCAGTAGAGGTTGCGGCCGGCGAGCTCCTTGAGCAGCACGGGCGTGCCGCACACGCGGCACGGCAGCCCGTCCCGGTGGTAGACGTAGAACGCGTCCTCCGCCGGGACGGCGTCGGGCGCCTCGTCGGTGTTCTGCCGGACGCGGCGGCGCCCGGGCGACCCGTCGGCGCCGTCCGGCGGCTCGACGCCGGGGCCGTCGCGGTCCTCCGGCCGGGTCGTGACGATGGCGCCCGTCCGGGTGCCGTCGCGCAGGAGGACGACGAGGTCGTCCCACAGGGCGCGCAGGTCCTCGGCGGGCACGTCACGACCCGGCCGCATCGGGTCGAGCCGCGCGCGGAACAGCGACTCCGCGCGGTAGATGTTGCCGACGCCCGCGACGACGTCCTGGTTCATGAGCAGCAGCCCGACGGCGCTGCGCGAGCGCCGCACCGCGGCCACGAACTCCTCGCGCGGGTCGCCCTCGGCGGGCGCGGCATCGCGGATCGGGTCGGGACCGAGCCGGTCCTCGACGGCCCGCTTCTCCTCGCCCGTGATCACCTCGCACGCCGTCGGCCCGGTGAGGTCCGCGACGGCGTGCGCGCCGACGAGCCGGACCCGCACGGCCCCGCGCGGCGGCGGGGGCGACCACGCGTCGTCGGGCCCGGCCGCGGCGACCGCACCCGGGCCTGCCGGGACGGTCTCGCGCTCGCCGATGCGGCGCCGCGGCGCCCCGATCGCGTGCACGACGGCCGTGCTGCCGTCGCCCGCGAACGTCCACGCCCCGTAGAGGCCGAGGTGGACGCGGAGCCAGCGCACGTCGTCGGGCCGGCCGGCGGTCCCGACCGCGGCGCGCGCCGGGTCGGCGAAGCCGAGGAAGAGCTGCTTGCCCCACGCCTCGCTCGCGACGAGCACGTGCCCGTCGAGCACGGCCGCGCCCGCGGCGAACCGGCCCTGGGGGCTGCTCACCGCGAGCGTCTCGCCCGTGAAGAGCTCCCCGAACGCGCGCGCGAGCCGGTGGACGGTATGACCCTCCGGCACGTCAGGCGGAGGCGCCGCGCGTCGTCTCGTACGCCGCGAGCTGGTCGATCCGGCGCTGGTGGCGCGGGTCCCCGCTGAACGGCTCCGCGAGGAACGCGTCGACGAGCTCGACGGCCTCGTCGACCGAGTGCTGGCGAGCGCCCACCGCGACGACGTTCGCGTCGTTGTGCTGGCGGCCGAGGCGCGCGGTCTCGAGGTTCCACGCGAGCGCGGCGCGCACCCCGACGACCTTGTTCGCGGCGATCTGCTCGCCGTTGCCCGACCCGCCGATGACGACGCCGAGCGAGCCCGGCTCCGCCGCGACGGCCTCGCCCGCGGCGAAGCAGAAGGACGGGTAGTCGTCCTGCGCGTCGTACGTGTGGGCCCCGTGGTCGACGACGTCGTGCCCCGCGGCCTCGAGGTGCTCGACGAGATGGGTCTTGAGCTCGTAGCCCGCGTGGTCCGCGGCGATGTGAACGCGCATGGCCCCATCATGCCCCAGCGGGACCTCTGGACGTCGGGGGGAGGCCGTAGCCTGAGACGCATGACACAGACCTCCCCGACGTCCACGCCCGCGTCCGCCTCCGGCACGTCCGCTGCGGCGCGCTCCGGCATCGACCTGGGCGCGCTGGACCCCGCCGTCCGACCGCAGGACGACCTGTACCGCCACGTCAACGGGCGCTGGCTCGCGACGCACGAGATCCCCGCCGACCGCGCCATGGACGGCGCGTTCCGCGCGCTGCACGACCAGGCCGAGGTCCACGTGCGCGAGATCATCACCGATCTCGGGGCGCAGGTGGCCTCGGGCGCGGCGGACGTCGGCGCGGACGCCGCGAAGGTCGGCGCGCTGTACGCGAGCTTCATGGACACCGACCGGATCGAGGCGCTCGGCACGATCCCGCTCCAGTCGGACCTCGCGCTCGTGGCGTCCGCGACGACGCAGGCGGAGCTCACCGGCGTGCTCGGCGCGCTCCAGCGCACCGGGGGCGCGGGCGCCGTCGGCTTCTGGGTGGACAACGACGCCAAGGACCCCGAGCGCTACGTCGCCTACCTCTACCAGTCCGGGCTCGGGCTGCCCGACGAGGCGTACTACCGGGAGGACCAGTACGCGCCGGTGCGCGAGAAGTACGTGCCGCACGTCGCACGCATGCTCGCCCTCGCGGGCGTCACCGCCGAGACCTGGGGCGCGACGCCCGAGGACGCCGCCGAGCGGGTCCTGGCGCTCGAGACGAGGCTGGCCGCGAAGCACTGGGACGTCGTCCGCGACCGCGACGCCGACCTCACCTACAACCCGCGGACGCTCGCGGCGCTCGTCGACGAGGCCCCCGGCTTCGACTGGCGTGCCTGGGTCCTCGCCCTCGGGGCGCCGGAGGGGTCGCTCGACGACGTCGTCGTGCGCGAGCCGGACTTCGCGACCGGGTTCGCCGAGCTCTGGGCGAGCGAGCCGCTCGAGGACTGGAAGCTGTGGATGGTGTACCACCTGGTCACCGCCCGCGCACCGTACCTCACGGACGAGCTCGTCGAGGCCAACTTCGACTTCTACGGCCGCACGCTCTCGGGGGCGCAGGAGGTGCGCGAGCGCTGGAAGCGCGGCGTCTCCGTCGTCGAGGGCGCGCTCGGCGAGGCCGTGGGCGCGCAGTACGTCGCCCGGCACTTCCCGCCCGCCCACAAGGCGCGCATGGAGGAGCTCGTCGCCTACCTCGTCGCCGCGTACCGCGAGTCCATCGCCACGCTCGACTGGATGACGGAGGAGACCAAGGAGAAGGCGCTCGCCAAGCTCGAGGCGTTCACGCCGAAGATCGGCTACCCCGTGAGGTGGCGCGACTACTCCGCGCTCGTCGTCGAGGCCGACGACCTCGTCGGCAACGTGCGTCGCGCCCACGCGTTCGAGCAGGACCGCGAGCTCGGCAAGATCGGCAGGCCGCTGGACCGCGACGAGTGGTTCATGACCCCGCAGACCGTCAACGCGTACTACAACCCCGGCATGAACGAGATCGTCTTCCCCGCGGCGATCCTCCAGCCCCCGTTCTTCGACCCGGAGGCCGAGGACGCGGTGAACTACGGCGGGATCGGCGCGGTCATCGGCCACGAGATCGGCCACGGCTTCGACGACCAGGGCTCCAAGTACGACGGCGCCGGCCGCCTCGAGGACTGGTGGACGACGACGGACCGCGAGGAGTTCGAGAAGCGCACCAAGGCGCTCATCGCCCAGTACGACGCGTTCCGCCCCGCCCAGCTCGGCGAGGACGGGCCGCACGTCAACGGCGCGCTGACCATCGGCGAGAACATCGGCGACCTCGGAGGTCTGTCGATCGCGCTCAAGGCCTACCGGATCGCGCTCGGCCGGCCGCTCGAGGAGGCGCCCGTCGTCGACGGGCTCACGGGCATCGAGCGCGTGTTCCTCGGCTGGGCGCAGGTGTGGCAGTCCAAGGGCCGCGACGAGGAGGTCGTGCGGCGGATCGCGACCGACCCGCACTCCCCCAACGAGTTCCGCTGCAACGGCGTCGTCCGCAACGTCGACGAGTTCTACGCGGCCTACGACGTGCAGCCCGGTGACGCGCTGTACCTCGCTCCGGAGGAGCGCGTGCGCATCTGGTGACGTGAGGGAGCACGAAGGGCCCGCGGCGGTTCACCCGCCGC
>NZ_JBGNYC010000077.1:0-15763 GCF_051844275.1 Cellulosimicrobium sp. CpK407 | reverse complement strand
TCGCGGCTCCCGCCAGGCCCGACCACGACGCGGCACCACCACCCACCCCGACCTGCGTCGCCTCGCCCCGGTCTTCGCCCACCTGGGGCGACTGCCCGCGGTGTCGGTCCCGCCGTGCCGTGGCGTCCCACGGGGGCGCCTCCGGTCGTGATGGGCGGCCTGCTGCGGCTGGCGGCCTGAGCGCGGTGGGTGACCGGTCGCCGTCGGGCATGACCAGGGTTCTACCTCGCGCCTCCAGGGTTCTACCTCGCGTGACCACGGTTCTACGTCGTGCGACCACGGTTCGGCCTCGCGTGAGCACCGGGTCGCTGGAGCGCGCACGCGGGACCGATCTGTCCACGGTTCCGCAGACCGGGCCACCGGCCGCGGGCACTGGTCAGTCGCGGGTGCGGAGCTCGGTGAGCAGGGGGCGGTGGTCGGAGGCGGTGACGTCGAGGACCTCGAAGGAGCGGAAGGTCATGGGTTCGGAGCCGAAGACCCAGTCGATGCGGTGTGCCGGGGCGACCGCGGGCGACGTGAGCGCGTCGCGGTCGCCGGCGGCGTCCTGGCCGCTCTCGAGCCCGTGCTCCTCCACCAGGGTGATCTCCTCCCAGCCGGGCTCGGCGTTGAGGTCGCCCGCGAGGACGTAGGCGCCCTCGACCGGCTCGTCGGCGAGGAGCGTCCCCAGCTGGTCGAGCCGGGTCGGGGTGTTCTCCTCGCGGTGCTGCAGGTGCACGGACGTCACGCGCACCGGGACGCCCGCGGCGTCGAGGGTCGCGGAGACCGCCGAGCGCTCCTGCGGTCCGGCGCCGTAGGGCAGGGCGTGGCGCGCGACGTCGGCGAGGTCGCCGCGCAGCGGGTCCCAGAGGATCGCGTTGCCGAACTGCCGGTCCGCGGCGGGGACGAAGACGACACGCATCCCCGTCTCGCGCGCGAGGAACGTCGCCATGTCGGCGCCGCCGCCGAGCACCCAGCCGCGGGACACCTCCTGCAGGGTGACGACGTCCGCACCGGAGTCCTCGATGGTCGCGACCATCTCGTCGAGCCGGACGGACGGGTCGGCGCTCACGCCGTAGTGCAGGTTCCAGTCGAGCAGGCGCAGGTCGCCGACGGGCTGGTCGGCGACGGCGGACGTCGTGGTCGGGACGTGGACCTGCGTGACCCCGACGAGCGCGAGCACCGCGACCGCCCCGCCGACGGCGAGCGCCGGGATCTTTGCGCGACCGGCGGCCGGCGTCGTGCCCGACGTCGCGGGGTCGCCCGCGGAGGCCGTGGCGCCTCGGGCGCGGAGCCCGGCGACGACGGCGGGCACGGCGAGTGCGAGCGCCGCGGCGACGGGGACGAGGGTGTGCGGGAAGGGGAGCGGGACGTCGTACTCGAGCTGGTACCCGAGCAGGGGCACCGCGATCCCGAGCCCGGCGACGCTCGCGGCACCGGCGAGGCGCAGCCAGGTGAGCGGGCGCGCCCCGCGCGTCAGGGCGAGCGCGAGCGTGCGGGCGGCTGCGGGGACGAGGAGCACGAGCAGGACGAGGAGCGCCCAGCCCCCGACGGTCCCCGGCCCGTCCAGGCGCGGCACGGCGAGGAACACGACGGCGACGCCCACGACGAGCAGCGCGGGGGACACCCACGGTGAACCCCGCCGGGTCGCGCGGCCCGCCCACGGGACGAACCACGCGGCGAGCACGGCGGCGACGGCGAGCGCGGTGACGGCGAACGGCAGCGCGACGCCCGTCTGGGACGCGGCGAACGCCGGGTTGGCGAGCGCCTGCACCAGGAGCGCGACGAACGGGCCGAGCACCCACAGCCCGCGCGACCCCGGCCAGGCCGCGCGCCCTCGCAGCGCCCACGCGCACGCGACGGCACCGGCGGCGACGACGGCCGTCACGACCCACCCCGCGACGTCGGCGCGCCAGTACGCGTCCCAGGTGCCGAGCACCGCGCTCAGCACCCCGGCGAGCAGCGCGCCGAGCACGACGCCGAGGGCGACGAGCGACCCGCGCGCGAGCGGGGCGCCGGAGCGGGACGGCGTCCGGCCCGACGCGCCGTCGACCTCCGGTGCGGGGTCCGCACCGCTCGCCGGGCTCCCGCTCGCGAACGTGGCGACGAGCACGAGCACGCCGATCCCGAGCGCGACGGTCGCGAGCCCGACGCCGTAGCGCACGAGGCCGAGGTCCGCGCCTGCGGCGATCGCCGCGCCGAGGCCCTGGAGCACGAGGCGCGCCACGACGAGGGACGCCACCGCGAGGAGCACGACCTTGCCCGTGAGCTCGAGGCGCGCCGCGATCATCACGACGAGGACCCCGGGGGCCGCGTACGTCGCGAGCGCCGTGAGGGCCACGGTGGCGACGCCCGCGGAGAACGCGTGGTCGAGGAGCGGTCCGCTCGACCGCACGAGCTCGACGACGATCGCGGTGACCGCCACGACGAGCAGGAGCGGCACGACGGTCGCCCGGTCGAACCGGGCGGCAGACCGTGACACGGGCCGCGGGGACGGGGGCTGCGCTGCGCTCACGATGCACGACGGTACCGGGCGGTCGCTGTGATCCGCACCACACGATCGGGCCTTCCGTGCCAGACTGAGGGATCGGCTGCGACGGCGCGCCACCACCTCGGCGCGCGAGGAGGCGAGGACGTGGAGACGACCGCTGGGATCTCCCCGCACGCGCAGGGCGCCACGAGCGCCCCGACCGCGACGGACGGCGGGCGGGCGCGCATCGGGCACTGGGTCGCGGGACGCGTGCGGCCCGACGCGGAGCGATACGGGCCGGTCCACGACCCGGCGTCGGGCAGGGTGACGGGACAGGTCGCGCTCGCGTCCGCGGGCGACGTCGACGCCGCGGTCGCGGCGGCGCGGGACGCGTTCCCCGCGTGGCGCGCGACGAGCGTCTCGCGCCGCGTCGAGATCCTCTTCGCGTTCCACCAGCTGCTCGTGGAGCACCGCGACGAGATCGCCGCGGTGGTGAGCGCCGAGCACGGCAAGGTGCTCGCCGACGCGGCGGGCGAGGTCGCCCGCGCGCTCGAGTGCGTCGAGTTCGCGTGCGGGATCGGCCAGCTCCTCAAGGGCGGGTACACCGAGCAGGCGTCGTCGGGCGTGGACGTGCACGAGGTGAAGCAGGCCCTCGGCGTCGTCGCCTGCGTCACGCCGTTCAACTTCCCGGCCATGGTGCCGCTGTGGATGATCCCCAACGCGATCGCGTGCGGGAACACGGTCGTGCTCAAGCCGAGCGAGCGCGACCCGTCGGCGTCGCTCGTCGTCGCGCGGCTGCTCCAGGAGGCCGGGCTGCCCGACGGCGTCGTGAACGTCGTGCAGGGCGACCGGGTCGCGGTGGAGCGCCTGCTGGAGCACCCCGACGTGGAGGCCGTGAGCTTCGTCGGCTCGACGCCCGTCGCCCGCCACGTGTACGAGACGGGGACGCGGCACGGCAAGCGGGTCCAGGCCCTCGGCGGCGCGAAGAACCACATGGTGGTCCTGCCCGACGCCGACGTGGACGTCGCGGCGGACGCGGCGGTCTCCGCGGCGTACGGGTCGGCGGGCGAGCGGTGCATGGCGGTCTCCGTGCTCGTCGCCGTGGGCGCGGTGGCCGACCCGCTCGTCGAGGCGATCCGCGAGCGCGTGGCGCGCCTCGTCGTCGGGCCGGGCTCCGACCCCGCGTCGCAGATGGGACCCCTCATCACGGCCGAGCACCGCGACCGGGTCGCGGCGCGCGTCGGCACGGCGGCCGAGGAGGGCGCGACGCTCGTCGTCGACGGCCGCCGGGCGCCCGACGGCACCCCCGACCTGGGGGAGGGGTTCTTCCTGCACCCCACGCTCGTCGACCACGTGCGCCCCGAGCACACGGTGTACCGCGAGGAGATCTTCGGGCCCGTGCTGTCGGTCGTGCGCGCCGAGTCCTACGACGAGGCCGTCGGGCTCGTGAACGACAACCCGTACGGCAACGGTGCCGCGATCTTCACGCGCGACGGCGGCGCGGCGCGCGCGTTCGAGGTCGACGCCCGGGCGGGCATGATCGGCGTCAACGTCCCCATCCCCGTACCGGTCGGCTACTACTCGTTCGGTGGCTGGAAGAGCTCGCTGTTCGGGGACCTGCACGTCTACGGGCCCCAGAGCGTGCAGTTCTACACGCGCACCAAGGTCGTCACGACGCGCTGGCCCGACCCGTCCACGGCGGGCGTCGACCTCGGCTTCCCCCGGACCCGGTGAGCGACCGATGACGACGGAGGAGCTCGCCCGGCGCACGTCGCGCACGCGCGCCGACGACCGGTACGTCTTCCACTCCTGGTCCGCGCAGGGCGCGATCGACCCGCTGCCCGTCGCGGGCGGCGAGGGCGCGTGGTTCTGGGACGAGGACGGCAACCGCTACCTCGACTTCGCGTCGCAGCTCGTCAACCTCAACCTGGGCCACCAGCACCCGCGCCTCGTCGCCGCGCTCCAGGCCCAGGCCGGGCGCCTCGCGACGGTCGGGCCGACCTTCGCCAACGACGTGCGCGGCGAGCTCGCCCGGCTCATCGCGGAGCGCGCGCCGGGAGCGGCGGGCGACGAGCGACGCTGGCGGGTCTTCTTCACGAACGGCGGCGCGGACGCCGTCGAGAACGCCGTGCGGCTCGCGCGCCTGCACACGGGGCGCGCCAAGGTGCTCGCCGCGTACCGGTCGTACCACGGCAACACCACGACGGCGATCTCCCTCACGGGCGACCCGCGTCGGTGGCCCAACGAGGTCTCGCCCGACCCGCACGTGCGCCACTTCCTCGGGCCGTACACGTACCGGTCGTCGTTCGGGGCGGCCGACGACGCGCAGGAGGGGGAGCGTGCGCTCGCCCACCTGCGGGACGTCGTGCAGCTCGAGGGGCCGGGGACGATCGCGGCGATCCTGCTCGAGACGATCGTCGGGACCAACGGCGTGCTGGTCCCGCCCGACGGCTACCTCGCGGGCGTGCGCGCGCTGTGCGACGAGCACGGGATCCTCCTCGTCACCGACGAGGTCATGGTCGGGTTCGGACGCGTGGGCGAGTGGTTCGCGGTGGACCGGTGGGGCGTCGTGCCGGACCTCGTGACCTTCGCCAAGGGCGTGAACTCGGGCTACGTGCCGCTCGGCGGCGTCGTGATCGGCGAGCACGTCGCGCGGACCTTCGACGACCGCGTGTTCCCCGGCGGGCTCACCTACTCCGGCCACCCGCTCGCGTGCGCCGTCGGGGTCGAGTCGGTCCGCACGTTCGAGGACGAGCGGATCCTGGAGCGGGTGCGCACGCTCGGCGCCGACGTGATCGGGCCGCGGATGCGCGAGATCGCCGCCCGGCACCCGAGCGTCGGGGAGGTTCGCGGGCTCGGGTTCTTCTGGGCGGTCGAGCTCGTGCGCGACCGGGAGACCCGCGAGCCCCTCGTCCCGTTCAACGCGAGCGGGCCCGCAGCCGCGCCGATGGCCGCCGTCGTCGCCGCGGTCAAGGAGCGCGGCGTGTGGCCGTTCGTGCACGTCAACCGTCTGCACGTCGCGCCGCCGCTCGTCACGTCCGCCGCCGACCTCGAGCACGGCCTCGCGGCGATCGACGCGGCGCTCGACGTCGCCGACGAGCAGGCCGAGGCGGTGCGGGCATGAGATGGGCCCGGTTCGCGTCCCCAGACCAGGCCCATCTCATGCCCACAACCGAGGAGGGGTCATGACGACCGTGCGAGCCGCGCTCACCCAGGTCCGCTGGACGGGCGACAAGGAGTCGATGATCGACGCCCACGAGAAGCACCTGCGCGACGCCGCCGACCAGGGCGCGAGGCTCGTGTGCTTCCAGGAGCTGTTCTACGGGCCGTACTTCTGCCAGGTGCAGGACGCCGCGTACTACGCGTACGCCGAGTCCGTCCCGGGGCCCACGGTCGAGCGGTTCTCGGCGCTCGCGGCCGAGCTCGGGACCGTCGTCGTGCTGCCCGTGTACGAGGAGGAGCAGCCGGGCGTGCTCTACAACACGGCGGCCGTGATCGACGCGGACGGGCGCTACCTCGGCAAGTACCGCAAGACGCACATCCCGCACGTGCGCGGGTTCTGGGAGAAGTTCTACTTCCGCCCCGGCAACCTCGGCTACCCGGTGTTCGACACCGCCGTGGGGCGCGTGGGCGTCTACATCTGCTACGACCGGCACTTCCCCGAGGGCTGGCGCGCGCTCGGCCTGAACGGGGCGGAGATCGTGCTCAACCCCAGCGCGACGAGCCGCGGGCTGTCGAACTACCTGTGGAAGCTCGAGCAGCCGGCGGCGGCGGTCGCGAACGAGTACTACGTCGGCGCGATCAACCGGGTGGGCGTCGAGGACCTGGGCGACGACGACTTCTACGGCACGTCGTACTTCGTCGACCCCGAGGGCGCGTTCGTCGGGGACCCCGCGGACGACCACGAGGAGGAGCTCGTGGTGCGCGACCTCGACCTGGACCTCCTGCGCGTCGTGCGCGACCGGTGGCAGTTCTACCGCGACCGCCGTCCCGACGCCTACGACGACCTCACCCGGCCGTGACCCGAGGATTCCGAGAGGGGAGCACGCGATGCCGCACACGCTGATCCGGGGCGGGACCGTCGTCGGGCCCACGGGCTCGACGCTCGCCGACGTGCTGGTCGACGGCGAGCAGGTCGCCGCGCTGCTGCGCCCCGGGGACCAGAGCCTGGGCGCCGACCTGGCCGCGACGGCCGAGCGCGTGATCGACGCGACCGGCAAGTACGTCATCCCGGGCGCCGTCGACTGCCACACGCACATGGAGCTGCCGTTCGGCGGGACGAACGCGTCGGACACGTTCGAGACCGGGACGCGCGCCGCAGCGTGGGGCGGGACGACGACGATCGTCGACTTCGCCGTCCAGCGCACCGGCGAGCGCGTCCAGGACGGGCTCGCCGCGTGGCACGCCAAGGCGGACGGGAAGTGCGCGATCGACTACGGGTTCCACCAGATCCTCGGCGGCGTCGACGACGACTCGCTCAAGGCCATGGACGAGCTCGTGGGCGAGGGCATCACGAGCTTCAAGCTCTTCATGGCCTACCCGGGCGTGTTCTACAGCGACGACGGGCAGATCCTGCGCGCGATGCAGAAGGCGCGCGACAACGGGTCGGTGATCATGATGCACGCCGAGAACGGCATCGCGATCGACGTGCTCGTGCGCGAGGCGCTCGACCGCGGCGACACCGCTCCGTACTTCCACGGCACGAGCCGCCCGTGGGAGACGGAGGAGGAGGCGACGCACCGCGCGATCATGCTCGCGCGCCTGACCGGGGCGCCGCTGTACGTCGTGCACATGTCGGCCAAGCAGGCCGTGGCGACGCTCGCCCGCGCGCGCGACGAGGGCTGGAACGTGTTCGGCGAGACGTGCCCGCAGTACCTCTACCTCTCGCTCGAGGAGCAGCTCGGCGCGCGCAGCGACGAGTGGGGCGACTTCGAGGGCGCCAAGTGGGTGTGCTCGACGCCGCTGCGCTCGCGCGCCGAGGGCCACCAGGACGAGCTGTGGCGGTACCTGCGCACGGGGGACCTGTCCGTCGTGAGCACCGACCACTGCCCGTTCTGCATGAAGGAGCAGAAGGAGCTCGGCCTCGGCGACTTCTCGAAGATCCCCAACGGGATCGGGGGCGTCGAGCACCGCCTCGACCTGCTCTACCAGGGCGTCGTCGACGGGCGGATCTCGCGCGAGCGGTGGGTCGAGCTGTGCTGCACGACGCCGGCCCGCATGTTCGGGCTCGACGGCCGCAAGGGCGTGCTCGCCCCGGGCGCGGACGCCGACGTCGTCGTCTACGACCCCGCCGGGCGCACCTCGATCGGGTACGGGAAGACGCACCACATGAGCATGGACCACTCGGCGTGGGAGGGGTTCGAGGTCGACGGGCACGTCGACCTCGTCATGTCCCGCGGGCGCGTCGTCGTCGAGGACGGCACGTACCACGGCAGCCCCGGGCACGGGCGGTTCCTGCGCCGCGGGCTGTCGGCGTACCTGCGCTGAGCGCGGTCCGGATCGGAGGCGGGCATGGACCTCGGGGTGGTGCTGCAGAACGACCCGCCCGCGTGGCGGGTCGTCGACCTCGCGCGGCAGGCGGAGACGTACGGCTTCTCGCACGTGTGGACGTTCGACTCGCACCTGCTGTGGGAGGAGCCGTTCGTCGTCTACTCCCAGATCCTCGCGGCCACGCACCGGGTGACGGTCGGCCCCATGGTCACCAACCCCGCCACGCGCGACGTCACCGTCACCGCCTCGCTCTTCGCGACCCTCAACGAGATGTTCGGCAACCGGACGATCTGCGGGATCGGCCGGGGGGACTCCGCCGTGCGCGTCATCAACGGGCGGCCCGTCACGCTCGCCGAGCTCCGCGAGGCCATCGGCGTGATCCGCGGCCTCGCGTCCGGGGAGGCGGTCCAGTACCGCGGCTCGACGCTGCGCCTGCCGTGGAACCCGGGCTCCCGGCTTCCCGTGTGGGTCGCGGCGTACGGGCCCAAGGCGCTCGCCCTCGCCGGGGAGGTGGGCGACGGGTTCATCCTCCAGCTCGCGGACCCCGACGTCGTCGCGTGGTCGGTCGCCGCCGTGCGGGCCGCGGCCGAGCGCGCGGGGCGCGACCCGGACGCGGTGCGCGTCTGCGTGGCCGCGCCCGCCTACGTGACCAGCACGGCGCCGTCGAACGGGGAAGGGCGGCGGGCGCTCGCGCACGCCTACGACCAGTGCCGGTGGTTCGGCGGGATGGTCGGCAACCACGTCGCGGAGATCGTCGCGCGCTACGGACCGGGCGGGTCCGAGGAGGGCGCCGGCGTGACGATCCCGCACGCGCTCACCGACTTCGTGGCCGGGCGCGAGGGCTACGACTACAACGAGCACGGGCGCGCGGGCAACACGCACACCGCGTTCGTGACGGACGAGATCGTCGACCGGTTCTGCCTCGTCGGTCCGGCGGAACGGCACGTCGAGCGGCTGCGGGAGCTCGCCGCGCTCGGGGTCGACCAGTTCGCCCTCTACCTCCAGCACGACGCCAAGGACGAGACCCTGCGCGCGTACGGCGAGACGGTCGGCCCCACCGTGCGCGACCTCGTCCGCGCGCGCGAGTGAACGTGCGGGGACGCCCCGCGCGACGTCCCGCCCGACGGCCCGCGTGACCGGACCCACGTGACTGCCCGAGCGCGACGGGACCTTCGGCCCTGTCCGGGCCCACCGCCGTATTCCTACGGTCGGGACCGTGCAAAACCCTCGGGACGTGACGAGCAGGACGCCGTTCCGCGCGCTCCTCGTGCTGCCCGCCGGTGTGGCGCTGCTCACGGGGCTCGCGACCGGGCTCGCCCTGCTCGGGCTCCCGTCGCCCGTCCCCGCCGCGCGGGTCCAGGACGCGCACGGCCTGCTCATGGTCCTCGGGTTCGTCGGCACGCTCGTCGCGCTCGAGCGCGCCGTCGCCGTGCGGCGACCGGTCGCCTACCTCGCGCCCGCCGCGCTCGGCCTCGGAGCGCTCGCGCTCCTCGCGCCCCTGCCCCGCGCGGTCGGCCAGGGGCTCCTCGTCGCGGGGACGCTGGGGCTCGTCGCGATCTACGCCGTCGTGTGGCGACGGCAGCCCGCCGTCGCGACGGCGGTCCAGGCCGCCGGCGCCGTGCTCGCCGTGGGCGGCGCCGCGCTCTGGGGCGCGGGGCTCGCCGTGCCGGACCTGCTGCCGTGGCTCGTCGGGTTCGTCGCCTGGACCGTGCTCGGCGAGCGCGTCGAGCTCGCGCGGCTCGAGATCGACGCCCGCGCCGAGCGCACGGTCCTCGCCGGGGCGCTGGTCTTTCTCGGCGCCGCGTGCCTCGCCCTGCTCGCGCCCGCACCCGGGTATGCCGTCGCCGGGGCGGCGCTCGCGGCGTCGGCCGTCACGCTGCTGCGGCACGACGTCGCACGTCGCACCGTCCGTGGTCGCGGGCTGCCGCGCTTCGCCGCGGCGGCGATGCTCGCGGGCTACGCGTGGCTCGTGCTCGCGGGCGCGGCCTGGGTGTTCCTCGCGGCCGGTGCCGGGCCCTCGGGCCTCGGCCCCGCGGTGACGCTGCGGTCCGGGCCGACGTACGACGCCGTCGTGCACGCGGTGTTCCTCGGGTTCGGGCTGTCGATGATCGTGGCGCACGCGCCCCTCATCCTCCCGGCCGTGCTGCGCCGTCCGCTCCCGTACCGCGCCGCGATGTGGGCGCCGCTCGTCCTGCTGCACGCCTCGCTCGCCGTCCGGGTCGCCGGTGACCTCGCGGGCGACGGACCGGGCGCGGTCGCGGCCGTCCGCGTCGGCGGCGTCGGGAACGTCGTCGCCGTCCTCGCGTTCGTCGGCGTCGCGATGTGGTCGGCACTGCTCCGCGACCAGAGCTCTACCTCGCGTGACCAGAGCTCTACCTCGGCCGACCGGGCCTCTACCTTGCGTGACCAGGGCTCTACCTCGGCTGACCGGGGCTCTACCTCGCGCGACCAGTGCTCTCCCTCGGCCCCGTCCGCTGCGCTCCCGATCGTCCCCGGAAGGTGACCGTGCCCGCGTCGCCCGAGCGACCTTCGCTCCTGACCGCCGGACCCGCCGGACCGCTGCCCGGCACGCAGAAGGTCGGAGGAACGGGCCGGAACCTGTGGCTCCACGCGCTCGTCCTCGGCTGGTTCGTCGCCGAGGCGGTGCTCGTCGTGGTGCACCGGTTCGTGCCCGACGCGCTGTGGCTCATGGTCCACGTGCTCATGCTCGGTGCGGTGAGCACGGCGATCCTCGTGTGGAGCCAGCACTTCGCCGACACGATGCTGCGCCGCCAGGCGCCGGGCGGGCGCCCGCTGCACGTCGCGCGGCTCGCCGCGCACACGGTCGGCGCGCTGCTCGTCGTCGCGGGGCTGCTCACTGACGTGTGGTCCCTCGTCGTGGCGGGCGGGGTGCTCGTGGGCACGGGCGCGGTGACGCACGCGACGGTGCTCGTGCTCCAGGGCCGCGGCGCGCTGCCGTCGCGCTTCGGCCGGCTCGTCCGCTACTACGTGGTCGCCGCGGCGTGCCTCCCGGTCGGCGTGACGCTCGGCGTCCTCCTGGCCCGTGGCGGCGCGGGGACGGAGGCGTACGGCCGCCTCTACGTGGCGCACGTGACGCTCAACGTCCTCGGGTGGGTGGGGCTCACCGTGCTCGGCACGCTCGTGCTCCTGTGGCCGACCGTGCTGCGCACCCGCATCGAGCCCGACGCCGATGTCGCGGCCCGCCGCGCGCTCCCGGTGCTCACCGCGGGGATCCTGCTCGTCGTCGCGGCGTGCGCGGTCGGTTGGCGACCCCTCGTCGCCGCCGGGGCGACCGTGGTGCTGGGTGGCACGGTGACCGTCGGGCGGCACCTCGCGGCCCAGGGCCGGGCCGCGCGGCGCGGCGCGTGGGGGTTCGCCGCGTGGAGCCTCGCCGCGTCGGTCGTGTGGTTCGCCGGGAGCGTGGCCGCGTTCGGGGCCCGGGTCGCGACGGCGCCGTCGTGGGCCGACGCGCAGGACGCGATCGGCGGGCTGCTGCTCCCGTTCGTCGTCGGGTTCGCCGCGCAGGTGCTCCTCGGCGCGCTCACGTACCTCGTCCCCGTCGTGCTCGGCGGCGGCCCCGCACGACGGCGGCGCACCGAGGCCGTCGTCGGCGCCGGAGGCGCGTACCGCGTGCTCGTCGCGAACGGCGGGCTCGCGCTGTACCTCCTGCCGCTGCCGTCGTGGGTGCGCGTCGGTCTGTCGCTCGTCGTCTTCGCGACCTTCCTCGCGTTCCTCGTGCTCGCGCTGCGCGCCGTGGTCGTCTCGCGGGGCGGCCCGGTCCCCGCGGGAGAGACGGTCCCGCGGGGCCGCCCGGACCCGGCGGGCGAGACGGTCCAGCGCCCGGAAGCGTCCCGGCCGACGGCGGCCCCGTCCCCGGCCCAGCCGCCCGGACGGGGTGCGGCGAGCCCCGCGGCGGACGCTCCGGCGTCGGGCACGCGCCGCGGCGAGGCCGCCCGTGCCGTCGCCGCCCGCCGGGACGCGCAGGCGCGCAGGCCGCTCGCGGGCGCGGTGACGGCCGCCGTCGCGACGCTCGCGCTCGCGGTCGTGGGCGGCGTCGCGGCCGACCCGGTCGCGGCCGGCGTGGGGTCGGGGGTCGTGGGCGGCGGTGCCGTCGCCGGGACCGGAGGGGCCGGTGTCCCGGTCGCGGCGACCGGCCGCACGACGACCGTGCAGGTCGACGCCGTCGACATGCGCTTCGTCCCGGACACGATCAGCGTGCCCGCGGGCGACCGGCTCGTCATCGAGCTGACGAACACCGACGACGACGTGCACGATCTGGTCCTCGCCGACGGCGCGACGACGGGTCGCGTGGCGCCGGGCGCGACCGCGACCCTCGACGCGGGCGTCGTGAGCCGCGACCTCGACGGGTGGTGCTCCGTGGCCGGCCACCGGCTCATGGGCATGACGCTCACGGTGGAGGTCACAGGGGGCGCGGCGCTCGCCGACCCACCGGGCCCGGAGGAGTCGCCCGCGGCCGAGGGGGCGCACGCGGGGCACGGGACGTCCCCGGGAACGGACTCGCTCGGCGTGGCGGACGCCGACCTCCTGGGCGGGCCCGGGGACGGGTTCGTCGCGCGCGACGCGACCCTTGCGCCGGCCGAGACGGACCCGTCCGGCGGGCCCGTCGTGCACCGGCGGACCCTCACCGTGACGGAGGCGGCGCAGGAGGTGGCGCCCGGCGTCGAGCAGACCGTGTGGACGTTCGGCGGGACCGCGCCCGGGCCCGTGCTGCGGGGGAAGGTCGGCGACGTCTTCGAGATCACCCTCGTCAACGACGGGACGATCGGGCACTCGATCGACTTCCACGCGGGCGCGCTCGCGCCCGACGAGCCGATGCGGACCATCGCGCCGGGGGAGTCGCTCACCTACCGCTTCACGGCGACCCGGGCGGGGATCTGGATGTACCACTGCTCGACCATGCCCATGTCGCTGCACATCGCGAACGGCATGTTCGGCGCGGTGATCGTCGACCCGCCGGACCTCGCCCCCGTGGACCGTGAGTACGTCGTCGTGCAGTCCGAGCTCTACCTCGGCGCGCAGGGCGCGTCGGCCGACGACGCGAAGGTCGCCGCCGCCGAGCCCGACCTCCTCACGTTCAACGGGTACGCGAACCAGTACCGCTATGACCCGCTCGGTGCCCGGGTGGGCGAGCGCGTGCGCGTCTGGGTGCTCGACGCCGGTCCGAACCGCCCGAGCGCGTTCCACGTCGTCGGCGGCCAGTTCGACACCGTCTACCACGAGGGCGCCTACGCGCTCCCGCCGGGCACGTCCGGCGGCAGCCAGGTGCTCGGCCTGCTGCCCGCGCAGGGCGGGTTCGTCGAGCTCACGTTCCCCGAGGCCGGGACCTACTCGTTCGTCACGCACGCCATGTCCGACGCCGAGCGCGGCGCGTCCGGGGCGTTCGCCGTGACGCCCTGACCGGCCCGCCCCGCCGGCGTCGTCGTCCGTGCCGGCAGCACCGCAGACCCAGCACCCCACCCGGCGCTCGCGCCACGACCAGGAGGACCACCATGGCAGCAGAACCGATCGAGATCACCGAGCCTCCGCAGCACGCGGCCGTGCGCGACGACGGGGTCGAGGAGGGGCACGCCTGCGGGTGCGCGCACGACGACGCCGAGATCGTCCTCGACGTCCGCACGATCCCGCACGCCGTGCGTCACGGCGTCGTCTTCGGGGCGCTCGAGGCGCTCGCGCCCGGGGACGGGCTCGTCCTCGTCGCGCCGCACGACCCGCTCCCGCTGCTCGCGCAGCTCGAGGGACGCGAGCCCGGCGCGTTCGACCGCGAGTACCTGTCGCGCGAGGCGACCGAGGTGAGGATCCGCCTCACGCGCCGCCCTGTGCCCGCACAGGCCTGAGCGGCCGGGCCGACACGGTCCCGGCACGACACGACGCCCGGCGGCGCGGGGATGGCCGCCGGGCGTCGTCGTGCGCGCACCGGATCGAGCGAGGACGGTCCTCGCTACGGGGTCGTCGGGGGCTCCCAGCCGCGGCGCGGTGCGCGCGACGTCGTCGCGACCGCGCGGCGCCGGTAGACGACGTACGGCCGCGTGAGGTAGCCGAGCGGCGCGGAGAACACGTGCACGAGGCGCGTGAACGGCCACAGGGCGAACAGCGCCAGGCCGCACAGGACGTGGAGCTGGAACGCGAGCGGGACGTCGGCCATGAGCGACGGGTCGGGCTGGAACGTGAGCAGCGAGCGGAACCACGGCGAGATCGAGCCGCGGTAGTCGTACCCGCCGCCGAATATCTGGTGCTGGACCGTCGCGAGCGTGCCGAACCCGATCGCGGCGCCGAGCACGACGTACATGAGCTTGTCCGTGCGCGTGGTCACGCGGAAGACCGCGCCGGAGAGCCTCCGGCGCAGGACGAGGATCACGAGCCCGACGACCGTGAGGACGGCCGCGAACGTCCCGGCGAACGTCGCGACGAGGTGGTAGGCGTGCTCGCCCACGCCGACGGCCTCCAGCCACGGGCGCGGCACGAGGATCCCGACGACGTGCCCGCCGATCACCATGAGGATGCCGACGTGGAACAGCGGCGAGCCGAGGCGCAGCCAGCGGTTCTCGTAGAGCTGCGACGAGCGCGTGGTCCAGCCGAACTGGTCGTAGCGGTACCGCCACACGTGCCCGACGACGAACACCGCCGCCACCGCGTACGGGACGGCGACCCACAGCAGGACGTCGAGCGGGCTCATCGTCGGGTCTCCTCGGTCAGGCTCGGGATCGTGGCGAACGGTGTGAGGTGGGACAGGTCGCTCAGGCCGACGAGCTCGGTGGGCGGTCCCGCGGCGACCAGGTCGCGGAAGCGTGCCGCCGTCTCCGACTGCATCGCGGGCAGCGTCGCGACGAGCGCCGCGACCACGTGGGCGTACGGGCTGCGCAGCGTCTCGAGCGCGGCGCGCAGGACCTCGATGCCGTCGCGGTGCGCGTCGAGCACCATGCCGGCGATCGCGCCGTCCGTGCGCGCGGAGAGCTCGAGCACCGTGGGCAGGTGGTCGGGCAGCTCCGAGCCGTCCGTCTCCCAGCCCGTCGCGCGGAACGCCTCCACGAACGTGACGAGCGCGGCGCCGCGCTTCCGGGTGTCCCCGGCCGCGTAGTACGACAGGTACAGGGAGCACCGGCGCTTGAGGTCGAACGTCGCGACGTAGGCGGCCTGCCGCTCCCCGAGGGACAGGGACGCCGTGGCGTCGAGGAACGCGCGCAGGGGCCGCCGCACGTCGGACGGCAGCCCGGCGACGACGTCCTCGACGTCCGTGCGGTGCGCGGCGGCCTCCGCGGTGGGGTAGTCGAGCAGGAGCGAGATCACCGTGTGCGCGGCGCGGCGCTGGTCGTCCGGCAGGGGACCGGGCGACGCCGCGCTCGTCGAGGACGCCGGCCGGGACCGGGTCGCGCGCCTCATGCCGCACCTCCTGGCGCCTCTGGTCCCGCCGGTCGCGGCGGTGGAAAGAGCCCGCCCGTGTTCCCGTCGCCGTCCCAGGTGAGCAGGTTGACCCGACCCGTGGTGGAGGGGGTGTACGGGCTGGTGGCCCGTTCCTTCTCGCCGACCGCGTGGAACGACTCGCCCGTCGTCGGTCCCGCGCCCCCCATGCCCGGGCCGCCGTCGTAGTCGAGCGAGCACGCCATGTCGCTCAGCTCGCGGGCGATCTCGGTGTGGGCGGTGGGGATGACGTACCGGTCTTCGTACTTCGCGATCGCGAGGAGGCGGTACATCTCCTGGATTTGTTGTCCGGTCATGCCGACGGCGGTGGCGGTGTGTTCGTCGGGTTCGTGGCCGAGGTTGAGGTCGCGCATGTAGGAGCGCATGGCTGCTAGGCGGCGCAGGACCTTC
>NZ_JBGNYC010000076.1:0-15792 GCF_051844275.1 Cellulosimicrobium sp. CpK407 | reverse complement strand
ATCGTCCCTCACCCGGGCGACCGCCCGCGGTGCCTGTTCGCCGACACGTTCCCGTTGCTGCGTCCGCTTGCCGCGTGGCACCGCACACCTCCGCCCGTCGCGCGCCTCGCGGGCACCACTGCGCCGCGGCGCAGCGGCTGCAGCCGCGGGTCAGGGTCGTGGGTCGTGGGTCGTGGGTCGTGGGTCGCGACTCGGCCTGTTCTCGCGACGTCGCCCCGTGTCGTCGCGAGGTCGCCCGGGCCGCACGACGCCACGCCGAGCAGGTGGTCTCGGCTCGTCATGAGTGCCGGACGAGCCAAGGTCGCCTGGTCGGGCTGCCAGGGCCGCCTGGTCGGCCGGTCGCCGGGCCATGGTGGGCCCACCCCCACCGCGGACCTGACCCCGCGGGCTTGAGACCCGACCATGCCACCTCACCGAACCACAGCTCTACCTCGCCGACCACGGCTCTAGCTCGGCGGGAGCGGTCAGGTGGGGGTGTCCTCGGCGAGGGCGAGGAGGCGGGTCAGGGTGTTCCAGTTGCGGCCCGTCACCGGGGTCCCGGCGGCCTTGGTCAGGACCGACGTCGTGAGCTTCGAGCGGCCGATGCCGTCGGGGTAGGCGACGTAGAGGACGCCGTTCGCGACGACGGCTCGCTCGGTCCCGCCCCGGGCCTGGATCGTGGTCGCGCCGTCCGGGTCGACCGGTGTCTCGCCCACGAGGACGAGGAGCGCGGCGGGGCGTTCCTCCGCGTCGTCGGGGAGGGGGTTGCCGCGGACGATCTTGCGGAGCCGCTCGGTCGTGAGCACGGCGACGGCGGCGTCGACGCCGAAGCGTTCGGCGACGGCGTCGTGGAGGAGACGCGCGACGTCGTCGGGCCGGGACGCGCCGGAGGTCCCGGGCGCGACGACGAGGTTGCCGCTGTTGACGACCGTGCGGGCGTGCGCGAACCCGAGCTCGCCCGCGAGCTCGCGCAGCGCGGTGGACGGGACCTTGCGCCCGCCCACGTTCACGGCGAACAGCAGCGCGACGTAGGCGGTCACGACGACGCCCCCGGTCGTCGGTGGGACCACGGCGCGGCCTCCTCGAGGCGGGCGGCGAGGTCGAGGAGGAGCGCGTCGTCGCCGTGGTCGGCGCCGAGCATCACGCCCACGGGGACCGTCGCCGTGGACCCGTCGGGGTCGGTCACGCGTGCCTCGCCGAGCGGGAGCGAGATCGCGGGCCGGCCGGTGAGGTTCCACACGCTCGTCCAGGGGGTGAACGCGGTCTGCGCGGCGAAGTCGGCGGCCGGGTCGTCGTCCATCCGCTGGCTGCCGACGAGCGCGGGTGGCTGGGCGAGCGTGGGGGAGAACACGACGTCGACCCCGGCCCAGGCGGCGGCGACCTCCCGGGTGAGCTGCTGCACCCCGGCGAGCGCGGTCGCGTACGCGAGCCCGCTCACGCCGCGCCCGCGCTCGCGGAGCCACCGCGTGAGCGGGACGAGCAGGTGCTCGCGGTCCGGCGGGACGGGGGCCTGGAGCGCGCCGACCGACCACAGAGCGGCGAACGCGTCCCAGCGCTCGGCGCCGAACGGAGGGGGGATCTCGACGACGTCGTGCCCGAGCCCGGCGAGGAGCGCCGCGGTCGCGCGGGCGGCGTCGGCGCACGCCGGGTGCACGGGGGCGTCGGCGGCGATCACGGGGTCGAGCAGGAGCCCGACCCGGAGCCGCCGCGCGCCGGACGCGGCCGCGAGGCGCGCCGTGAAGGTGTCGCCCGGCCACGGTCGCGCGAGGACGTCGAGGAACGCCGCAGCGTCGCGCACCGACCGGGTGAGGACGCCGTGCGTGGCGAGCCCCGCGCCATCGACCCCGTACGGCCCGGGGCTCACGAGCCCGCGCGACGGCTTGAGCCCGACCAGCCCGCACGCGCTCGCCGGGATGCGCAGCGATCCGCCGCCGTCGCTCCCGTGCGCGACGGCGACGACGCGTGCCGCGACCGCGGCCGCGGCGCCGCCGCTCGACCCGCCCGCGGACCGCGCGAGGTCCCACGGCGTGCGGGCCGTGGGCCCGACGTCGGGCTCGGTGTAGCAGGGGAGCCCGAGCTCGGGAGTGGTCGTCTTGCCGACCATGACGGTGCCCGCGGCGCGCAGGAGGGTCGCCACGCCGTCGTCATGGGGCGCCGGGAACGGGTCGATCGCGGCCGACCCGGCGCGGAGAGGCACGCCCTCCACCATGGTGAGGTCCTTGACCGGGCACGGGACGCCGAGGAACGGCGGCAGCGCGCCCGGCTCCGCGGACCCGGCGACGGGCGCGCCCGCGCGGCGTGCCGCGACGAGCGCGGACTCCGCGGTGAGCGCCTGCGTGCGCGCGAGGTCCGGGGTGAGCACGGTGAAGGCGCCGACCTCCGCGCCGACGCCCGCGGCGGCGTCGAGCGTCGCGTCGAGCACCTCGGTGGGGGAGGCGTCGCCGGTCCGGAGCGCGTGGGCGAGGGCGGTCGCGTCGAGGTCGAGCAGGTCGGTGACGCTCATGTGTCGTGAACCTACGCGGCGGGTCACGACTGCGCGAACCGTCCCGGGTCGACACGCCGCCGCGTCGAGGCGTATATTCCATGCGGAATATTCCTTACGGACTTCTTGGCCCGGGGCCGACGTCGCGCGACGCACGACGCACGCAGCCCCCGCCTGCGAACCCCCCCGTGCTACCCGTCCCGGAGACGACCGTGCCCGCACCGCGCCTCAGCCCGACGGCGACCCTCGTGCTCGCCGTGCTGCTCGACCAGCCCATGCACCCGTACGAGATGCTCGTGCGCCTGCGCAAGCGGCGCGACGACCGGCTCGTCCGGCTCAACCCGGGCGCCGTCTACCACGCGGTCGACCGGCTCGAGCGCGACGGCCTCGTCGAGCGCGCGGGCGTCGACCGCGACGGCAACCGGCCCGAGCGCACCGTCTACGCCATCACCGACGCGGGCGTCGCCGCGCACCACGACCGCACGCGTGACCTCGTCCGCGAGACGCCGCCCGAGTACCCGGCGTTCCCGGTGGGGCTCGCGCTCGTGCACGACCTCCCGCTCGACGACGCCCTCGCCCTCCTGCGGGAGCGCCGGGCAGCGCTCGCGGCCGCGACGGACGGGGTGCGCGAGCACCTCGACGGCGTCGTCGCGCGCGGGCTGCCCCGGCGCTACCTGCTCGACGCGTCGTTCCAGCTCCACCAGGTCGCGGCCGAGATCGCGTGGCTCGACGCGACGGTCGCCGACCTCGAGTCGGGCGCGCTGAGCTGGACCGACCAGCCCGCGCCCACGTTCCGCTTCCCCCGCACGACCTCACCTCAGGAGACCTCGTGACCACTCCCGCCCCGGGCAGCAGCCCGAGCACGGCCCCGGCGCCCGCCGACGCCGGCTCGCGCGTCGTGCCCCTCGTCGACCTCCACGGCCGCAGCGCCTGGAGCATCCTGCCGCCGCTCATCCTCGGCTTCTTCATGATCATGGTCGACACCACGATCGTGAACATCGCCGTCCCGACGCTCCAGACCGAGCTCGACGCGTCGCTCGTCGCGGTCGGCTGGGTGAACAGCGCCTACCTGCTCTCCTACGCCGTGCTGCTCCTGCTCGCCGGGCGGCTCGGGGACCGCTACGGCCCCAAGCCCGTGTTCGTCGTCGGGCTCGCGGTCTTCACGCTCGCGTCCGCGTGGTGCGGACTCTCGGGCTCGATCGGCATGCTCATCGCCGCGCGCGTGGTCCAGGGCGTCGGCGCGGCGCTCATGACGCCGCAGACCATGGCGATGATCACGCGCGTCTTCCCGCCGCGGCAGCGCGGTGCGGCCATGGGCCTGTGGGGCGCGACCGCCGGCGTCGCGACGATCGCCGGACCGCTGCTCGGCGGCGTGTTCGTCGAGTCGTGGGGCTGGGAGTGGATCTTCTTCGTCAACGTGCCGGTCGGCGTCGTCGCGCTGTGGTTCGCGCTCACGCGCCTGCCACGCCTCGCGACGAACAAGCGCTCGTTCGACGTCCTCGGCGTCGTGCTCTCGGTCGTCGGCCTGTTCGCGGTCGTCTTCGGCCTCCAGGAGGGCGAGACGTACGACTGGGGCACCATCACCGGGCCGATCACGGTCTGGGGCGTCATCGGCGCCGGGCTGCTCGTGCTCGTGGGCTTCGTCCTGTGGCAGCGTCACCTCGGCGACGGCGCGCTGCTGCCCCTCAAGCTCTTCCGCTCCCGCAACTTCTCGCTCGCGAACGTCGCCGGCATGTCCGTCTCGTTCGCGATGATCGGGATCTTCTTCCCGCTGACGATCTTCCTGCAGTCCATCCTCGGGCTGTCGCCGCTGCACGCCGCCCTCGTCAACCTGCCCGGGTCGCTCGTCTCCGGGATCGTGGCCCCGCTCGCCGGTCGCCTGTCGGACAAGGTGCCCGCCAAGTGGGTCGTGGCGACCGGGTTCGGCGTCCTCGCGGTCGCGATCGGGTGGCTCGCCGTCGTCGTCGGGCCGGGGGTGTCGGTCGCGACGATCGTGCTCCCGATGACGCTGTTCGGCATCGGTACCGGCTGCGTGTTCTCGCCGCTCGCCAACCTCGCGACGTCGGGCCTCGACCACCGCACCGCCGGCGCCGGGGCGGGCGCGTTCAACACCACGCGCCAGGTGGGCGGCGTCATCGGCTCGGCGGCGATCGTCGCGACGCTCACCGCGCGCCTCGCCGTCACCCTCCCTGCCGCCGCGCAGGACGCGGCGGCCTCCGTCCCCGAGCAGTTCCGCCAGCAGTTCGTCGACGGGTTCGCGAACGCCGGCTCCCTGCAGGGCGGCGCGGGCGGGTCGTTCGACCTCCCGCCCGGGGTGCCCGACGACGTCGCGCGCCAGGTGACCGACGCCGCCACCGCCGCGTTCCACCAGGGGTTCGCGACCGCCGTCGGGCAGACGCTCGCGGTCACGGCCGCGGTCCTGGTCCTCGGCTTCGTGTGCGCGATCGCGATGGCGCCGAAGCACGTCGAGCACTGACCCGCGAGATCGGCCCGTGCGTCGCGAGATCGGCCCTCCGAGGGTCGATCTCGGACGCTCGGGCCGATCTCGCGGAGCACGCACCCGGACGATCCCGTGAACGGAGGGTTAAACCTCGCCCCGGAGGTGTGTCGGGGGTGGTGAGCCGAATCACACGGGCGTAGTTTCGAGGGGACGGACGGCACCACCGCCGTCCTCCGGGAGGCCAGCCGATGGGGTTCACGCTCCGCTCAGGGGGGCCGGCACCGGCGCTGCTGAGCCGTGGCACCCACGGCCCGACGGCCGGTCGCCTGCCTCGCCCAGAGAGAGAACGGCGCCCGCGCGCCGGAGGGGAGCCCTCGTGGTCCGCACCTCACCCACCACCCCCACCCCGCAGGACGACGCGCGAGACGACGCGCGTCGCACGTTCGTCGTCGACACCTCGGTCCTGCTGAGCGACCCCCGCGCGATCGGGCGGTTCGCCGAGCACGACGTCGTCCTCCCGGTCGTCGTCATCACCGAGCTGGAGGCCAAGCGCCACCACGCGGAGCTGGGGTACTTCGCCCGCAGCGCGCTGCGCATGCTCGACGACCTGCGCGTCAGGCACGGCCGTCTCGACGCCCCGATCCCGGTCGGCGACGTGGGCGGGACCCTGCGCGTCGAGCTCAACCACACCGACCCGGACGTCCTCCCCGCCGGCTTCCGGCTGGGCGACAACGACACGCGCATCCTGTCCGTCGCCGCGAACCTCGCGGCGGAGGGGCACGACGTGACGGTCGTGTCCAAGGACCTGCCGATGCGGGTCAAGGCGTCGGCGGTCGGGCTGCGCGCGGAGGAGTACCGTCACGAGCTCGCCGTGGACTCGGGCTGGACGGGCATGGGGGAGATCTCCTTCACGGACGCCGAGGCGGCGTCGCTCTGGGAGCACGAGTCCGTCGAGCTCACGAGCCTCGACCCGGAGGTCGTCGAGGCCGCCGGGCCGCTGCACTGCCACACGGGGCTCGTCGTGCACTCCCCGCGCGGGTCCGCGCTCGGGCGCGTCACCGCCGACAAGCACGTGCAGCTCGTGCGCGGGGACCGCGAGCTCTTCGGGCTGCACGGCCGCTCGGCCGAGCAGCGCGTCGCGATCGACCTGCTCCTCGACGAGTCCGTCGGGATCGTGTCGCTCGGTGGCCGGGCGGGGACGGGCAAGTCGGCGCTCGCGATGTGCGCGGGTCTCGAGGCGGTGATGGAGCGCCGGCAGCACCGCAAGGTCATGGTGTTCCGCCCGCTCTACGCGGTGGGCGGCCAGGAGCTCGGCTACCTCCCCGGCTCCGAGGCCGAGAAGATGAACCCGTGGGCGCAGGCCGTCTACGACACGCTCGGCGCGCTCGTCTCGCCCCAGGTGCTCGACGAGGTGATCGACCGCGAGATGCTCGAGGTGCTCCCGCTCACGCACATCCGCGGGCGCTCGCTCCACGACGCGTTCGTCATCGTCGACGAGGCCCAGTCGCTCGAGCGCAACGTGCTGCTCACCGTGCTCTCGCGCATCGGGCAGTCGTCGCGCGTCGTCCTCACGCACGACGTCGCGCAGCGCGACAACCTGCGCGTCGGACGGCACGACGGCGTCGCCGCGGTCATCGAGGCGCTCAAGGGCCACCCGCTGTTCGCGCACGTGACGCTCACGCGCTCCGAGCGCTCGCCCGTCGCCGCCCTGGTCACGGAGATGCTCGAGTCGATCGAGGTCTGACCCGCCGCGAGGTAGAGGCCTGGTCATGACCGGGCCTCTACCTCGCGGTACCAGAGCTCTACCTCGCGGTACCGGGGTTCTCTCTCGCGCGGGGGCGGGTGCGCGGGTGGACGAGGACCACCGCGAGGACTCCGACGGCGGCGCCCAGGACCGTGTCCAGAGCGCGGTCGAGCGCGAGCCCGGCCGGGTCGGCCGGGTGTGCGAGCGACGTCATGAGGAGCGCCATGGGCGTGATGGTGAGCATCGCGAGACCGTAGTGGCGTCCCACGATCGTCTCGGTCACGGTCTGGAGCACCACGACGACCGCGGCGGTCCCCCAGAACCCGAGCGGCGCGGCGAGCAGCGGCCACGCGAGCAGCGCTCCCGCGACGGTGCCGGCCCCGCGCTGGAGCGCCCGCACGACGGCGTGGCGCGCCGACTCGCCCTGGAGGACGGCGGTCGAGCCCATGGTCGCCCAGGCGGCGTGCCCGAGGCCGGCGACCGCGGCGACACCGCCGGCGACGAGCCCGGAGATCCCGACACGCGCCGTCGCGAGCCGCCACGGGCCACGGACGCGGGACCGCGCCTGGGCGGTGAGCGAGGTACGGACGGGTGCCGCGGTGCCGTCCCGCGGGACGCCCAGGGCGTCGAGCGCCCGCTCGATCTCGTCGAGCTCGCGGGCGAGAGCCGGGACGGCGCCCCGGGGCAGGCGCCACGACGCGTCGTCGGCGAGCACGTCGCGCGCCCGGGCGACCGCGAGCCGTGCCGCGCGGGCGGCGTGCCGGCTCGGCACGGGGGACGCGGCGTCGGTCGGCCGCGCGCCGGGGGCGGCGTCCCGACCGTGAGAGGCCTCTCGCGCGACGGCCGCCGACGCGCCCGCCCCGCGTGAGGCCTCTCGCGCGGCGACCGCCGACGCGCCCGCCCCGGGCGAGGCCTCTCGCGCGGCGACCGTGACGGCGTCGGCGGCGCGCCGGACGGCGAGACGCGCGGGCGCTGTGGGCCGTACGAGCGCACCGGCCATGCAGACGAGCCACGCGAGGAGCGCGCCGGACGCGCCGGCGAGCACGCGGGGAACGAGGTCGCCGAGATCCGGGGATCCCGCGAGGCCCGCCCCGGCGGCGAAGACGACGATCGTCGCGCCCGGGGGCCGGTGCGGACGAGGAGGCAGAACGCCGTCGCGCTCGCAGCGAGCGCCGCGACGGCCGCGGTCGTCGCGAGCGTGGGCGCGCCGACGACGGCCAGGAGCGTGAACAGGGCGATCGTCCCCGTCATCAGACCCCCCACCGTGGCGAGGAGGGCGGCGCGGCGACGATAGGGGTCGTAGCGCCCGTAGAGCGAGGTCAGGGCGCCGAGCGAGGCGAACGCGGCGAGGTCGGGACGGCCGAGCAGGCCTGGCACCGCGATCGCGAGCGCGACGGCGGCGCCGCACCGCAGCGCGGCGGCGAGCGTCGCGTCGGCAGGGTTCACGTGGAGGGCGGCACGCAGGTGGGCGGGGTCGAGGACGTCCTGCGCCGCGGCGCGCACGGGTGCGAGCGCGGCGACCGCGGGGGACGGGAGAGGCGGGAGGAGAGGCATGTCCGTCCCAGGGTAGCGGTCGTTCCAGAATGTTTCACCAGTGAAATACTGTGATGCCCGCCCTATCCTGGTCCTGTGGACTACGTGGACCGCGTGCGAGCGGAGTGGGCCGAGCAGCGGCCGGACCTCGACACCTCGACCTCCGCCGTCGGGGCGCGGCTGCGCCGCGTCGCGGGCCTCCTCGAGGGCGCGCTCGAACGCTCGGCGGCGCGCCACGACGTCTCGCGCGCGGAGTTCGACGTGCTCGCCGCGCTGCGGCGCGCCGGGCGTCCGCTGCGCGCGGGGGAGGTGACCACGATGACCGGCGCCCCCGGTGCGTCCATCACCAAGCGCCTCGACCGGCTCGAGCGCGCCGGGCTCGTCGAGCGCACCGTCGCCGAGCGCGACCGGCGCGGCGTGCTCGTCGCCCTCACGGGGGACGGGGTCGCGCTCGTCGACGAGGTCTTCCCGCAGCAGCTCGACCGGGAGCGCGCGGCGCTCGCGGACCTCGACGCGGACGAGCGTGCCGAGCTCGCACGGCTGCTCGGCGTCGTCCTGCGCCGCCTCGACCCCGTCGACTACTGACCGCGGGTCGCGGCGCTCGACCGCTGCGGAGCCCGGACGGCGAGAGCCGGGCGGGGTGCGCGCGCACCCCGCCCGGCTCGCGGGCGGAACGGTCGGTCCGGCGGGTCAGGCCTGCGGCGGGCGCGTCATCGACAGCACGTCGAGCGCCTCGTCGAGCTGCGCCTCGGTGACCTCGCCGCGCTCGACGAAGCCGAGGTCGATCACGGCCTGGCGGACGGTGAGGCCCTCCTTGACGGAGTGCTTCGCGACCTTGGCGGCCGCCTCGTAGCCGATCACGCGGTTGAGCGGCGTGACGATCGACGGCGAGGACTCGGCGAGCGCGAGCGCGCGCTCGACGTTCGCCGTGATGCCCGCGACGGTCTTGTCCGCGAGCACGCGCGACGCGTTCGCGAGGAGGCGGATCGACTCGAGGACGCCCTGGGCGATGACGGGGATCTGCACGTTGAGCTCGAACGAGCCCGACGCGCCGGCCCACGCCACGGTCGCGTCGTTGCCGATCACGCGCGCGGCGACCATGAGCACGGCCTCCGGGACGACGGGGTTCACCTTGCCCGGCATGATCGAGCTGCCCGGCTGGAGGTCGGGGATGAAGATCTCGCCGAGGCCCGTGTTGGGGCCGGAGCCCATCCAGCGCAGGTCGTTGCAGATCTTGGTGAGCGACACCGCGATGGTGCGCAGCGCGCCCGAGAGCTCGACGAGGCCGTCGCGCGAGGACTGCGCCTCGAAGTGGTCGCGGGCCTCCGTGAGGGGCAGGCCCGTGTCCTCGACCAGCAGCGCGATGACGCGCTGGGGGAACCCGGCGGGCGTGTTGATGCCGGTACCGACGGCGGTGCCGCCGAGCGGGACCTCCGCGGCGCGGGGGAGCGCCGACTCCAGCCGCTCGACGCCGTAGCGGATCGCCGCGGCGTAGCCGCCGAACTCCTGCCCGAGCGTGACGGGCGTCGCGTCCATGAGGTGCGTCCGGCCCGACTTCACGACGGTCGCGAACTCCGCCGACTTCGCCTCGAGCGCGTCGGCCAGGTGGCCGAGCGCGGGCACGAGGTCCCGCACGACCCCGGCGGTCGCGGCGACGTGCACCGACGTCGGGAACACGTCGTTGGAGGACTGCGAGGCGTTGACGTGGTCGTTCGGGTGCACGTCACGCCCGAGCGAGCGCGTGGCGAGCGTCGCGAGGACCTCGTTCGTGTTCATGTTCGACGACGTCCCGGACCCGGTCTGGTAGACGTCCACCGGGAAGTGCGCGTCGTGCGCGCCGGAGGCGACCTCGTCGGCCGCTGCGACGATGGCGGCGGCGACGTCCTCGTCGAGCAC
Source organism: Cellulosimicrobium sp. CpK407 (assembly GCF_051844275.1). NCBI lineage: Bacteria > Bacillati > Actinomycetota > Actinomycetes > Micrococcales > Promicromonosporaceae > Cellulosimicrobium > Cellulosimicrobium sp. CpK407. The sequence goes on along the minus strand of NZ_JBGNYC010000076.1, from coordinate 5,718 downwards.
GCCGAGCTCGGCGTTCGCCCGGGCCGCGGCCTTCTTCACGCGTGCGAGGGCCTCGATGTGGCCGCGCTCGAGCGGGGTGCCGGAGATCGGGAAGTTCTCCACGGCGCGCTGCGTCTGCGCGCGGTAGAGAGCCTGCGCGGGGACGCGCACCTCGCCCATGGTGTCGTGCTCGATGCGGTACTCGGTCGTCGGTGCGGTCTCGCCGGCGACGCCGCCGGAGGCCTCGGGAGATGCAGTCATGGGGCCATCCTGCCGCACCGCGCGCGGGCTCCCGCAATCCGCGTGACCGAGGTCACGCGGGTCGCGGGAGGCGTCGTCCGGACGCGTGGACGAGGTCTCAGGCGTCGGCGAGGGGCGCCTCGCCGACGTCGCCCACGACGTCGACCAGGTGGGCGCGGCCCTCGGCGAAGTCGTACTCGACGCCGACGATCGCGCAGCGCCCGTCCGCGACCGCGGCCGCGAGACCGGCGGAGTACGAGTGGAGCATGTCGACCGTGTTGCGCACGTGCTCGCGGCGCAGCACGGCGGGGTCGAGGTTCTCGAGCGAGCCGTTCCCGGCGCCCGTGATCTTCGCGATCGACGGGATGACCCGGTCGACGACGGCCCGGACGAACCCGTCCGCCTGGGCGCCGGTCGTCAGCGTGTCCACCGCGGCACCGACCGCGCCGCACGAGTCGTGACCGAGCACGACGACGAGCGGCGCGGACAGGATCTCGACGCCGTACTCGATCGACCCGAGCACGGTCGTGTCGACGACGTGGCCCGCGGTGCGCACGACGAACATGTCGCCGAGGCCCTGGTCGAAGATGATCTCCGCCGCGACGCGCGAGTCCGAGCACCCGAACAGCACCGTGTGCGGGTGCTGTGCCGCCGAGGTCTCCCGCCGTCGGTCCGCGCCCTGCGACGGGTGGAGCGGGGCGTCGGCGACGAAGCGGTCGTTGCCGGACCGCAGCGTCGCCCACGCCTCGGCGGGGGTGAGCGAACGGGCCGGCGGTGCGGGGGTGGGAGAGGTCATGGCTCCCATCATCGCGTACCGCGCGGCCCTCATGACGTGCCCGTTCGCATGGCGGGCCGCGCCCGGGAGGTGTAGCCATGGAGGGTGACACCCCGGAGACGGGGGAAGCCGCGACCGAGGGGAGCCGACGTGCGCCGACGCACCCGAGCACTCGCCGTCCTGGTCGCCGCGGGGCTCGTGGCGCCGCTCGCCGCGTGCGGCCCGGGCGACGACGGGACGCCGGTGCTCACGTGGTACATCAACCCGGACAACGGCGGGCAGGCCGACATCGCCGCGGCCTGCACGGAGGCCGCCGGGGGCGCGTACCGGATCCAGACCGAGCTCCTGCCCCGCGACGCCGCGTCGCAGCGCGAGCAGCTCGCCCGCCGCCTCGCGGCGAAGGACTCGTCGATCGACATCATGAGCCTCGACCCGGTGTTCATCGCCGAGTTCGCGGAGGCCGACTTCCTCGCCCCGGTGCCCGCCGACGTCGCCGACGCGACGACGCAGGACGTCGTGCAGGGCGCGATCGACGCGTCGACGTGGAAGGACGAGCTGGTCGCCATCCCGTTCTGGGCCAACACGCAGCTCCTCTGGTACCGCAAGTCGGTCGCCGAGGCCGCGGGGCTCGACCTGTCACAGCCCGTCACGTGGGACCAGATCATGCAGGCCGCGCAGGACCAGGACAAGCTCCTCGCGGTCCAGGGCGCCAAGGCCGAGTCGCTGACGGTGTGGATCAACGCGCTCGTCGAGGGCGCGGGCGGACACATCCTCGAGAACCCGGAGGCGCCCGCGGACGAGGTGAAGCTCGGCCTCGACACCGACGCGGGCAAGGCCGCGGCGACCATCATCGGCGAGATCGGCACGTCCGGCGTCGGCGGTCCGGGGCTGCCGAGCGAGGACGAGCCGGCCTCCCTGACGAAGTTCCAGGGCGACCGCGGGTCGTTCATGGTCAACTGGCCGTTCGTCTGGTCCTCCACCCAGAGCGCGGTCGACGCGGGGTCGCTCGACCAGTCCCTGCTCGACGACATCGGCTGGGCCCTCTACCCGCAGACCACCGAGGGCGAGGACGCCCGCCCGCCGTACGGCGGGATCTCGCTCGGCATCGGGGCGTTCGGCAAGCACACCGACCTCGCGTACGAGGCGGCGCAGTGCATCGTCAGCCCGGAGAACCAGGCCGAGTACTTCGTGACCAACGGGAACCCCGCGGCGAGCATCAAGGCCTACGACGACCCCGACGTCCAGAAGGCCTTCCCCATGTACGACGTCATCCGCGACTCGCTCGACCAGGCCGCGCCGCGACCGCAGACGCCGTTCTACAACGAGGTCTCCACGGGCCTGCAGCAGACGTGGTACCCGCCGGCGTCCGTCGACCCCGACACGACCCCGCAGCAGTCCACCGAGTTCATCACCGCCGTCCTGCGAGGGGAGCGACTCCTGTGAACGCCGGACCTCCCGCCGAGCCCGCACCCCGCGGCCGGCACGCCTCCACGCCGTCGACCACCACCGACGACGCGCCGACGCGTCGCACCCCGGAGTCGCGTCGCGAGCACGGGGACGACGCCCGCGGCGCGCCCGACGCCGCCGCGAAGGCCGCGCGCAGCGACCGGGCCCGCGCCGAGGCGCGCCTCGGGTGGTACCTCGCCGGACCGGCGTTCGTCGTCATGCTCGCCGTGACGCTGTACCCGATCCTCCAGGCGGTCTACGACTCGCTCTTCAACTACAAGCTCACCGCCCCGGACGACCGCGCGTTCGTCGGGCTCAACAACTACGTCGTGATCCTCACGGACTCGGTGTGGTGGCGAGACCTCGGCGTCACGCTCTTCATCACGGTCGTCACGGTGCTCGTCGAGCTCGTCCTCGGCTTCGCGCTCGCGCTCGTCATGCACCGCGCGATCAAGCGGCTGCGCGGGCTCCTGCGCACCGCGATCCTCGTGCCCTACGGGATCATCACGGTCGTCTCGGCGTTCGCGTGGTTCTACGCGTTCGACATCACGTCCGGGTACGTCAACCACTGGTTCGACTGGGTCCCGGGGATCGGCCCCGACCTCAACTGGTTCGCGCAGCAGGGCACGAGCCTGTTCGTCATCATCATGTCCGAGGTCTGGAAGACGACGCCGTTCATCTCCCTCCTCCTGCTCGCCGGACTCGCGCAGGTGCCGGGCGACCTCGAGGAGGCCGCCAAGGTCGACGGCGCGACCGCGTGGCAGCGGTTCACGCGGGTCATCGTGCCGAACATGAAGGCCGCGATCATGGTCGCCGTCCTGTTCCGCGCTCTCGACGCGTTCCGCATCTTCGACAACGTCTTCATCATGACGAACGGGGCCAACGGCACCGAGGTGCTCTCGCTGCTCGCGTACCGGACCTCGATCGGCCAGCTCCAGATCGGCATGGGCTCGGCGATCTCCGTGCTGCTGTTCCTGTGCGTCGTGCTCATCTGCTTCGTCGCGATCAAGCTCTTCAAGGTGGATCTCGCCGGCGCGAGGGGGGAGAAGTGATGGGCAGCGTCCTCAGCACCCGGGCCAAGATCTGGTGGGCCGTCATCACGGTCGTCGTCCTCGTCGGGGCGCTGTTCCCCGTCCTGTCGATCTTCATGACGAGCTTCAAGGGGCCCAGCGACATCAACTCCGGGACCTTCCTGCCGCCGCAGTGGAGCACCGCGAACTACGAGCAGATCCTCGCCTCGGGCGGTTCGGCGCAGGAGCTGTTCCTCTCGGCGCTGCGCAACTCCATCGGCATCTCGCTCATCGCGACCCTCATCGCCGTCGTGCTCGCCACGCTGTGCGCGTACGCCATCGCGCGCCTGGACTTCCCGGGCAAGCGCCTCATCCTCACGACGGCGCTCGGCGTCTCGATCTTCCCGGTCGTCTCGATCGTCACGCCGCTGTTCAACCTCTGGCGCAACATCGGCCTGTACGACACGTGGCTGGGCCTCATCATCCCGTACCTGTCGCTCACGCTCCCGATCTCCATCTGGACGCTCGCCGCGTTCTTCCGGCAGATCCCGTGGGAGCTCGAGCAGGCGGCCCAGGTCGACGGCGCGACGCCGTGGCAGGCGTTCCGCAAGGCGATCGTCCCGCTCGCCGCGCCGGGCGTCTTCACGACGGCGCTCATCGCCTTCTTCATCGCCTGGAACGACTTCGTCTACGGCATCTCGCTCACGTCGACGAGCGCGGCCCGTCCCGTCCCGGCGGCGCTCGCGTTCTTCACGGGGGCGTCGTACTTCGAGGAGCCGACCGGCGCGATCTCCGCGGCGGCCGTCGTGGTGACGATCCCGGTCGTCGTCCTCGTCGTGCTCTTCCAGCGTCAGATCGTCTCCGGCCTGACCCAGGGGGCGGTGAAGGGATGAGCACGACCGATCGCCGGGGGACCACCCGGCAGCCGACCCCGCTGCCCGCCGCGGCACCGCCGCGCCCCGCCCGCGTCGTCGGGCACCGTGCCGCACGCCGAACCCGAGGAGAGAGCTGATGGCGTCGATCACCCTCAAGGACATCGTCAAGCGCTACGGCGACGGGTTCCTCGCGGTGGACCGCGTGAACCTCGACATCGCCGACGGCGAGTTCGTCATCCTCGTCGGCCCGTCCGGCTCGGGGAAGTCGACGGTCCTGCGCATGATCGTCGGGCTCGAGGACATCACCTCGGGCGAGCTCGACATCGACGGCACGCGCGTCAACGAGAAGGCGCCGCGCGAGCGCGACCTCGCGATGGTGTTCCAGAACTACGCGCTGTACCCGCACCTCACGGTCGCGGAGAACATCGCCTTCCCGCTGCGCCTCGCCAAGGGCAAGCACAGCGAGGAGGAGATCCGCGAGAAGGTCGAGCGCGCGGCCGACATGCTCGACCTCCGCGAGCACCTGGACCGCAAGCCCGCGAACCTGTCCGGCGGCCAGCGCCAGCGCGTCGCGATGGGGCGCGCGATCGTGCGCGACGCGAAGGCGTTCCTCTTCGACGAGCCCCTGTCCAACCTCGACGCCAAGCTGCGCGGGCAGACACGCACGGAGATCGCCCGGCTCCAGCGGCGCCTCGGCACGACGACCGTCTACGTCACCCACGACCAGACCGAGGCCATGACGCTCGGCGACCGCGTCGCGGTGCTGCGCCGCGGCGTCCTCCAGCAGGTCGCGAGCCCGCGCGGGCTCTACGAGCAGCCCGTCAACCTGTTCGTGGCGGGGTTCATCGGCACGCCGCCCATGAACTTCCTGCCGGGCGAGGTGTCGGGCGGGCGGATCACGCTGCCGTTCGGCGAGTTCGACATGCCGGAGAACGTCGCGTCCGTCGTGGGCGACCGGAGCCTCGTCATCGTGGGGCTGCGGCCCGAGCACTTCGAGGACGCGCGGCTCGTGGACCCGTCCAAGAAGGACCGCGGCCACACGTTCGAGATCCAGATCGACGTCACGGAGTGGCTCGGGGCGGAGCTCTACGCGTACGTGCCGTTCGACATGCACGAGTCCGTGAAGGGCCAGCTCGAGGAGCTGGACCGCGAGCTCGACGGCGAGGGCCTGCGCAGCCAGTTCGTCGTCGCCCTGGACTCCGCGTCGCGCGTGCGCGACGGCGACACGACGGAGCTGTGGTTCGACCCGACGAAGATGATGATCTTCGACCCCGAGACGAGCGAGAACCTCACGCGCGACGACGCCGAGGCGGACCGCATCGAGGAGGAGAACGCCGAGGACCGCAAGCGGTCGCTGGAGCGAGCCCAGAAGCAGGACGCCCAGGTCTGAGGT
>NZ_JBGNYC010000075.1:0-15914 GCF_051844275.1 Cellulosimicrobium sp. CpK407 | reverse complement strand
CCCCGCAGGGCGGTTCCTCCCCCCCCCCCCCCCCCCCCCCCCCCCCCGGGGCACGGCCGTGCCCCGGCACGGCCCACCGACCCGAAGAAGGCAGGACCATGCACCTCCGAACCCCGGCCAGGCACCGCCTGGCCCCCCTCGCCGCGGGCCTGACCGCGGCGTGCGTCGCGGCCCCGCTCGTGGCGGCCGCCGCGCCCGTCGCGGCCGCGGCGGAACCCGTCGACCTCTCCCAGGGCAAGACCGCGACCGCCTCGAGCGTCGAGGGCGACTACGTCGCCGCACGGGCCGTCGACGGCGACCTGAGCACGCGCTGGAGCAGCGAGTTCGCCGAGGGCCAGTGGCTCCAGGTCGACCTCGGCCAGGTCTCGACGCTCTCGTCCGTCGCCCTGACCTGGGAGGGCGCCTACGGCAAGGGCTTCCGCATCGAAGCCTCCGACGACGGCGCGACCTGGCGCACGCTGCGGACGGTCACCGACGGTGCGGGCGGGCAGCAGACCCTGCCCGTGTCCGGGACCGGGCGGTACGTGCGCCTGCTCGGCACCGAGCGCGGCACCGGCTACGGCTACTCGCTGTGGGAGCTCCAGGTGTTCGGCACGCCCGGGACCGACGGCGGGACGGTCGACCCGGGTGGGCCCGGCGACGACTGCACGACGAACGCCGCGCTCGGGAAGGCGGCGACGGCGTCGTCCACCGAGGGCGCGTACGCCGCGGGCCTCGCCGTGGACGGCAAGGCCGACACGCGCTGGAGCAGCGACTTCTCCGACGCGCAGTGGCTCCAGGTCGACCTGGGCGCGATCAAGCCCGTCTGCGGGATCGAGATCGACTGGGAGGGCGCCTACGGCAAGGGCTTCCGCGTCGAGACGTCCGACGACGGCACCCTGTGGCGCACGCTGCGCACGGTGACCGACGGGACCGGCGGCACGCAGGTTCTCGACATCACCGGCTCGGGCCGCTACGTCCGGCTCGTCGGCACCGAGCGCGGGACCGGGTGGGGCTACTCGATCTGGGAGCTGCGCGTGCTGACCACGGCTGACGGGACACCGAACCCCGGCACGGGCGAGCCGATCGAGGGCGGCGGGGACCTCGGGCCCAACGTGCACGTGTTCGGCCCCGGCACCCCGGTCGACCAGATCCAGGCCGCCGTCGACGCGGCGTACGCCGCGCAGGAGGAGAGCCAGTTCGGCCTGCGCCGCGACCAGTTCCTCTTCGAGCCCGGCACGTACCCGGTGCACGTCAACGTCGGCTTCAACACCGCGGTCAACGGCCTCGGCAAGAACCCCGACGACGTGAACATCACCGGCGGCGTCTGGGCCGACGCGGAGTGGTTCGAGGGGAACGCGACGCAGAACTTCTGGCGCTCCATCGAGAACCTCGCCGTCACCCCGACCGGCGGCGACATGCGCTGGGCCGTCTCGCAGGCGGCGCCCATGCGTCGCATCCACGTCAAGGGCAACCTCATGCTGCACTCGTCCCGCTACGGGTGGGCGTCGGGCGGCTTCACCGCCGACTCGATCGTCGACGGCCAGGTGCGGGGCTACACCCAGCAGCAGTGGTACACGCGCGACTCGACGCTCACGGGCGGCTGGGACGGCACGCTGTGGAACATGGTGTTCTCCGGCACCGAGAACGCCCCGCCCACGACGTTCCCCGAGCCCGCCGTCACCACGCTCGACACCACGGGCACGATCCGCGAGAAGCCGTACCTCTACCTCGACGGCGACGACTACGCCGTCTTCGTGCCGTCGCTGCGCGAGGGCACGCGCGGCGCGACGTGGAAGAACGGCTCCACGCCCGGAACGTCGATCCCGCTCGACGACTTCTACGTCGCGCACCCCGGCGACATCGCCGAGCACATCAACGCCGCGCTCGACCAGGGCCTGCACCTCCTGCTCACGCCCGGCGTCTACGAGCTCGACGAGACGATCGAGGTGAACCGCGCCGACACGGTCGTGCTCGGTCTCGGCTACGCCACGATCGTGCCCACCGCCGGGCAGACCGCGCTCCAGGTCGGCGACGTCGACGGCGTCCGCGTCGCGAGCGTCCTGTTCGACGCCGGGGCGACCGAGTCCCCGTCGATGCTCACCGTCGGCACCGAGGGATCGACCGCGGACCACGCGGACGACCCGATCTCGATCCACGACGTGTTCGTGCGCGTCGGCGGCGCCCACGCGGGCAAGGTGGAGAGCGCGATCGTCATCAACGCGGACGACACGATCGTCGACCACATCTGGTCCTGGCGCGGCGACCACGGCGAGGGCATCGGCTGGGACGTCAACACCGCCGACCACGGCCTCGTGGTCAACGGCGACGACGTCGACGGCTACGGCCTCTTCGTCGAGCACTACCAGAAGTACAACACCCTGTGGAACGGCGAGCGGGGGCGCACGATCTTCTACCAGAACGAGCTCCCCTACGACCCGCCGAACCAGGCCGCGTGGAACCACGACGGCATCCGCGGGTGGGCGGCGTACAAGGTCGCGGACCACGTGCAGCACCACGAGGCCTGGGGCCTGGGCTCCTACTGCGTGTTCACGTCCGACGCGTCGATCGTCTCCGACAACGGGTTCGAGGTCCCGGTCACCCCGGGCGTGCGGATGCACACGCTGCTGACCGTCTCGCTCGGCGGAGTGGGCACGTACGAGCACGTCATCAACGGCGTCGGCCCCCGCGCCAGCGGCGTCGAGACCGTCCCGGCGAAGGTCGTCAGCTACCCGTAAGGGGAAGCCACGGCCCCGTGTCGGCCGCACGGCGTCGGACCTGGGCGGCCGACAGCACCGGGTGTCCGGGTGCGTTCGACCGGTCGTCTCCGGCCCGACGCTCCCGGGGTGAGACGTCGACCGGTCGCCTCCGGCCCGCCACCTCCGCGGAGGGCGGGGCGGGTCTACCATCCGCCGCTCGTTCCTCGCGGCTCCCGCCAGACCCGCCACGACCCGCCCCACCCTCCGCTCCGGCGTCGGCCCTCGCAGGGGGTCTCGCCTCGGGCGATCGGTCGGGCCCAGGCCCGCGGTGCTCCGGACGGTCACGGCGATCACCCCCTCGACCCGGTGCAGGGGCGAGTCGAGGGCGACGCACCCACCCACCGACCGTCACAGCCGACGGCTGACGGATCATGAGATGCGAGTTGTTGCCCCTCCATGGACGGTGGAGAGGGCAACAACTCGCATCTCGTCGTCGGTGCTGGGCCGGACCTTGCTGCGGTGAGCCGCGAGCCGCGAGCCCCGAGCCCCGAGCCCCGAGCCCCGAGCCCCGAGCCCCGAGCCCCGAGCCCCGAGCCAGCCTCACCCATCGCGGGAGGCGTGCGCCGACCACCCCGGCGCGTCGCGCTGACCCCGCACCACCGCGCTCCGTCGCGGCACGCACCTCCGCGGGCACCTGGTGAGACGGACGCTGAGGTCGGGTGGAGCGAGGGGTGGGGCGGGTCGTGGCGGGTCTGGCGGGAGCCGCGAGGGACGAGCGGCGGATGGTAGACCCGCCCCGCCCCTCGCGGAACTCGACCGGAGGCGACCAAGCGACCCGACCAGAGGCGACCCGACCAGAGGCGACCCGACGAGAGGCGACCCGGAGCACGGGACCAGCGCGCGCGGCGCGAGCCGGTGTCAGCGGGTCGGGGTCTCCACGACCTGGCCCGCCCAGGCGAACCCGCCGCCGAAGCCGAAGAGGAGCGCCGGGACGCCGGCGGGGATCTTGCCGGCGTGCCACCACTTGGAGAGCCCGAGCGGGATGGACGCGGCGGACGTGTTGCCGGACTCGACGATGTCGGTGACGACGATCTTGGACTCCAGCCCGAGCGACTTCGCGAGGGGCTCGATGATGCGCAGGTTCGCCTGGTGCGCGACGAGCACCTCGATGTCGTCGAGCGAGACGCCGGAGCGCTCCACGACGGAGCGCGCGCGGTCGGCGGCGCGCGTGATGGCCCACTTGAAGACGGCGCGGCCGTCCTGGGCGAACTTCTCCTGCGGCGCCTCGATGAGCACGGCGGGGGTGAGGTCGGGCTCGGAGCCCCAGGTCACGGGACCGACGCCGGGCTCGTCCGTCGCGCGCAGTACGGCGGCGCCCGCGCCGTCGGCGGTGAGGATGCACGTGCTGCGGTCGGTCCAGTCGGTGAACGCGGTGAGCTTCTCCGCACCGATGACGACGGCGGTGCGGGCGGAGCCCGCGCGGATCGCCTGGTCCGCGAGGCCGACGGAGTGGGCGAACCCGGAGCACGCGACGTTGACGTCGAGCACCGCGGGCCCGACGACCCCGCGCAGGTCGAGCTCGGACGCCTCCTCGGGCGTCGACTGCCCGGGCATGACGCCGGTGCGCAGGTGATAGGCGACGCGGCCGGCGGTGTTGGGCGAGCGGTCGGTCGCAGTGGCGGTGGCGACGATGACGAGGTCGACCTCGGCGGGGTCGACGCCCGCATCGGTGAGCGCGTGGCGCGCGGCCGCGGTGGCCATGTCGGCGACGGTCGTGTCGTCGTCGGCGACGTGCCGCGTGACGATCCCCGTGCGCGAGCGGATCCACTCGTCGTTGGTCTCGACGAGCTGCGCGATGTCGTCGTTCGTCAGCGTCTTCTCGGGCTGGAAGTGACCGAGGCCGGCGATGCGCGACCCGGCCGCGCCGGTGGCGGGAGTGAGCATGAGGTCGATCATGTCACGCGCCGCCGCGCCCGAACGACCTCGTCAGGAGACCCGGACGGACCCCGCCGCGCACCGGGGCGGTGACATCTCGCCCACCATACCCTACCCTGCACTTGAGATTTTCTTGACCAGAGAGGAGGGCTGCCATGACCGCATCGCGCGACGACCTCGACGGCCGCGACGGACCGGCCTCCGCCCCGCCGGTGGACGCCCCGAGCTGGGGCTCGGCCTCGGAGCCGGCGGCCGGGCTGACGGGCCTGCCCGGCAACCCGGGGTTCCTCAGCCCCGGGATCCCGGCGTTCGCCGTCCGCGACCGGCACGGCCGCGCCGTCGTCGAGACCCCCCTCTCGCCCCGCGCGCAGTCGCGCTACCTGACCTGGCTGGTCCTCGGCTCGGGTGCGCTGGTGACGGTCGTCGCCGGGGCCGCCCTCACCCTGCTCGCCGGCCACCTGCTCGGCGCGGGCGCCCTGCCGGGAGGCCGCCCGGCTCCGTGGTGGCTCGTGGTCGCGCTCGCCGTCGTCGCGCTCCCCGCGTGCGTCCTCCTGCTCGGCGTCCACACCGTCGCCCTCGGCGCGAGCGGGTCCGCCCGCGTCGCGTCGCGCCTGACGTGGGCCACCGCGCTCCTCGGCGTCGCCCTCGGGGTGGGTGCCGTCGTCGGGCTGGACCTCGCCGACGTCGCGCACCCCCTCGCACGGGACCTCGATCTCGAGCCGCTCCTCGCGCTCGCGTGCGTGGCCGTCGGGGCGCTGGCGGGGGGCGTGGTCGCCGTCCTCTCGGCGACCGAGGCGCAGCTCGAGGCCCGAGCCGTCCAGGAGCGGCTGCGCGCGCTGCGGCGTGACGGGGTCCGCACGCCGGGCTCGCTCGTTGACCGGCGGTACCTGGGTTCGTGGACCGACGACGGACGGCCGCGGTTCGACGCGACCGTCGCCTACGGACCGCCGGGCGCGGAGCGGAGCGTCGAGGTCCTGCTCGTCGCGCCGCCGGACCGCGTGCCCCTGCCCGGCGCACCGGTCGTCGTCGTGCACGACGTGCAGGACGACCCGGACGCCGTCGATCTCCCGGCGCCGGGCCGTGGCGGTAGCGGCGGTGTCCCGGGCCGCTGGCTCGACGCCCTGGTGCTCGTCGAGCTCGACCAGTCGCGGACCGTGACCTACGACCCCGACGTCGGCGCGTTCGCCCGGGACGAGTCCCCGAGCGTCTCGTGAACCGGGCGCGGCGCGCCCCGGACGCGCTGACGGACCTCGCGTGCCGTAGCGTCGGGACGTCCCGCCGTCCCGACCTGGAGGAGCCGTCGTGTCCCGACCCCCGCTGCCGTCCCGTCTCGTCGAGCTGCTGCGCCGCCCGAACGCCGCCGTCATGGCGACCGTGCGGTCCGACGGCGCACCCGTCACCGCGGCGACGTGGTACGTCTGGGAGGACGACGGCCGCGTGCTCGTCAACCTCGACGAGTCGCGCGTGCGCCTCCGGCACCTGCGGAAGGACCCGCGCGTCTCGCTCACCGTGCTCGACGAGAACTGGTACACGCACGTGACGCTCGTCGGACGTGTCACGGAGCTGAGCCCCGACGAGGGCCTGGCCGACATCGACCGGATCTCTCGCCACTACACGGGGCACGAGTACGCGAACCGGCACAGCCCGCGCGTCAGCGCGTGGATCGAGGTCGAGCGCTGGTACGGCTGGGGCGAGGCGAGGTCCGCCGCCGGGGACGCCTAGCCGCACGGACCGTGAACCCCCGCGGGGTCCGTCCTCCGGGTGTCCCTCGCGTGCGCCTCGAGGCGCCGGTCCGGCGGATGATGGCTGTCATGTCGCAGACCTCAGGACCGAGGGACGTGGACCGGGACCGCCTGGTCGGCCTGGCATTCCGGATGCTCGGCACGGTCGCCGACGCCGAGGACGCCGTGCAGGAGGCGTTCGTCCGCTGGTACCGCCTCGACGACGCGGGTCGCGAGGCGGTGACGAACCGCGTGGGGTGGTTCGCGAGGACGACGAGCCGCGTGTGCCTGGACGTCCTGAAGAGCGCGCCGCGGCGCCACGACAGGTACGTCGGCCCGTGGCTGCCCGAGCCGGTGGCCGACGGGCGCTACGCCACCCCGACCCTCCAGGACGGCGACCCCGCCGAGCTCGCCGTGCGGTCGGAGTCCGTGAGCATGGCCCTGCTGACGGTGATGGAGTCGATGACGCCGGCGGAGCGCGTCGCGTTCGTCCTCCGCGACGTGTTCGACGTCCCCGTCGCCGAGGTCGCGGACGTGCTCGACCGCTCGCCGGGTGCCGTCCGCCAGCTCGCGTCGTCGGCGCGCGCTCGTGTCGCAGCGGGCGGCGACGTGAGCGGCGTCCCCGACCCCTCGCTCACCGCCGCGTTCCAGCGCGCCGCCGTCACCGGCGACGTCGCCGAGCTGCTCAGGCTGCTGCACCCGGACGTGACCCTGCTCTCCGACGGCGGTGGCGTCGCGCGCGCGGCCCTCAACCCCGTGCGCGGAGCCGAGAAGGTCGCGCGGTTCGTCGTCGGGGTCCTGGCCCGTCAGGCGCCGACCACGCTCCGGCTGCGCGAGACCCCGTCCGGGGTCGTCCTCACCTTCGACCGGGACGGGGACACCAGCGGCGTCCTGGAGCTGGTCACCGACAGCGGCGCGGTGCGTGCGGTCCTCGTCCAGTGGAACCCCCACAAGCTGCGGACCTGGCGCCCCACCTGACACGGGACCGGGCAGCGTCGTCTATCTGGTGCACACCTCCACCCGAACAGGAGCACACCTATGCAGGCGATCATCGTGACCGACCCCGACGCCGGAACCGCAGGGATGGCGCTGACCGAGCAACCCGAGCCGTACGCGTCGGAGAACGACGTCGTCGTCCGCGTCCACGCCTCCGGCTTCACGCCCGGGGAGCTCACCTGGCCGGCGACGTGGACGGACCGTGCCGGGCGTGACCGTACGCCGAGCATCCCCGGACACGAGCTCGCCGGGGTCGTCACCGGCCTCGGTTACGGCACCACCGGCCTCGACGTCGGGCAGCGCGTGCTCGGGCTCGCCGACTGGACCAGGAACGGCACGCTCGCCGAGTACGTCGCCGTCGAGGCCCGGAACCTCGCGCCGCTGCCGGCCGACGTCGACTTCGTGACCGCGGCGAGCCTGCCCGTCTCCGGCCTGACGGCCTGGCAGGGCCTGTTCGAGCACGGCCGCCTCCAGGCGGGGCAGACCGTCCTGGTGCACGGGGCCGCCGGCGGCGTCGGCTCCGTCGCGTCCCAGCTCGCGCGCGAGGCCGGGGCCTACGTCATCGGCACCGGCCGCACGGCCGACCGCGCGGCGGCGCTCGACCACGGCGCCCACGAGTTCGTCGATCTCGGTGCCGACGACCTCGCCGCCGTCGGACGCGTCAACCTGGTGTTCGACGTCCTCGGCGGAGACGTCGCCGCCCGGTCCACCGACCTCGTCCAGGCCGGCGGCACCCTCGTGACGATCGCCGAGCCCCCGGCCCGGCAGCCCGAGGACGGCCGGTCGATCTTCTTCGTCGTCGAGCCGGACCGGGCCCAGCTCACCGAGATCGTCGCGCGCGTGCGCACCGGACGGCTCCGCACCACCATCGGCACGGTTCGCCCGCTCGCCGAGGCGCCCGACGCGCTCAACCCCACCGAGCGGCCGACCGGCAAGACCATCATCACGATGGCGTGACGCAGAGCGTCCCGCAGCTCGTGCCGAGTCGTCAGGCGTCGTACCGGAACGCGTCCCAGGCGCCGAGCAGGTACTGGACGCCGAGCGCGCGGTCGTACAGGCCGTAGCCGGGGCGGGGCTTGTTCGTCGTGTTCTCGTCCCACAGGTGCCGGCCGTGGTCGGGGCGCACGTAGCCCTGGTAGCCCGCCTCGGCGTACGCGCGCATGATGCCCGTCGTGTCGACGCTGCCCTCGCACGCGCGGTGCGCGACCTCGGTGAAGTCGCCGTTCCCCAGGTGCTTGATGTTGCGCACGTGCGTGAAGTGGATGCGGTCCATGAACGTGCGCACGGCGTCGACCGCGTCCTGGTCGGGGTTCGCCGAGAAGCTGCCGAGGCACAGCGTCAGGCCGTGGTACGGGCTGTCGTGGAGGGACAGCACGCGCGCGAGGTCGTCCTTCGTCGACACGACGCGAGGCCAGCCGAACACGTCGTAGGGCGGGTCGTCGGGGTGCACGCCGAGCTTGACGTCGGCCTCCTCGCACGCGGGGATCACGGCGTCGAGGAAGTACCGGTAGTGGGCGTACATGTCCTCGCGCGTCACGCCCTCGTAGGCGGCGTCGAGCTCGGCGAAGCTCGCGAGCCGCTCGGGCTCCCAGCCGGGCAGCGTGAGGCCGTGCGTGTTCGCCTCCATGTCGGCGATGAGGCTCTGCGGCGAGAGCGCGTCCACGACGGCCCGCTCGAAGAACAGCGCGGTCGAGCCGTCGGGCAGCGGGCGCCACAGGTCGGTGCGCAGCCAGTCGAAGACGGGCATGAAGTTGTAGCAGACGACCTTCACCCCGGCCCGGCCCAGCCGGCGGATCGTCGTCACGTAGTTCTCGATCGCCTCGTCGCGGCTGCGCCCGAGGACGGTCCTGCCGAGCTTGATCGACTCGTGCACGTTGACGGACTCGACCACCTCGGCGTCGAAGGTCCGGGTGATCCCGCGCGCGCGGGCCTCGTCGCTCAGCCCGGTGATCGTCGCGACCTCGGCGTCGATCTCCGCCTGCTCCCACACCTCGCCGGCCTGCTTGCCGTGCAGGCTCCACACGATCGTCTCCACGCCGGGGACCTGGCGCACGTGGTCGAGCGTGACCGTGTCGTTCCCCTCCCCGTACCAGCGGAACCCCATCTTCACGGCGCAGCCTCCTCGTTCGTCGTGCCGGTCGTGCCGGTCGTGCTCGCGCCGACGGCCGCGGCGACGGCCCCGTCGGCGATCTCGTCCAGGCGCGCGTCCGGGACCCCGGGCAGCAGGCCGGGGAGGCGGACGAGCGCACGGACGGCCGCCGCGTCGTCGGGCGCGCCCGCGACCACCGCGCCCAGCTCGTCGCCGCGCGGGTCGTCCACCGTGCGGCCCGCGCGCACCTCCGCGACGACGTACCCGGCCCACGCGGCGAGCGCCGCCACGACGCCCCGCGGCACCGGGGCGTCCGGGCGCGCCGCGAGGAGGTCGGCGAGCGTCGCGCCCCAGCGGAACGGGATCTTCTGCGTGCCGTCCGCCGCGACCTGCCGCGTCGTGTGCCCCGTCGCGGGGTTGGCGAACCGGTCGAGCAGCGTCTGCGCGTACGCGGCGAGGTCGACGCCGTCCGGCGCGTCCACCGTCGCGAGCGCGTCGGCCTGCAGGGCCCGGGCACCCGCGGCGAGCGCCGGGTCGGCGACCGCCTCGGCGATCGTGGCGTGCCCCGCGAGCGACCCCGCGTACGCGAGGTAGGAGTGCGCCCCGTTGAGCAGGCGCAGCTTCGCGCGCTCGTAGGGCGCGACGTCGCTCGTGAGCGTCGCCCCGCCTCGCTCCCACGCGGGGCGCGGCCCGGCGAAGCGGTCCTCGATCACCCACTGGAGGAACGGTTCCGCCACGACCAGGCCCTCGTCGCGCGCGCCGAGCAGCGTCTCGACCTCGTCGCGCTGCGCGGGCGTCGTGGCCGGCACGATGCGGTCGACCATGCTGCACGGGAAGGTCACCGACGCGGCGAGCCAGGCGCGCAGCGCATCTCCCTCGGCGCCCGGGAGTGCGGCGTCGACCGCCTCGCCCACGAGCCGGGCGAGCACGTGCCCGTTGTCGGCGAGGTTGTCGCAGCTCAGCACGGTCAGGGGCGCTCCCCCGGCCCGACGCCGCGCCGCGAGCCCGCGCACGAGGAGCCCGACGGCGCTGGTCGCCGCGACGCCGTGGGCGTCCTCCCCCGCGGCGTCGCCCGGGACGCCCGCGCCCGCCACGCCCCCGCCCGGAGAGCTCGTCGCCGCCTCCTCGCGGCGCAGCACCTCGAGGTCGCCCGCGACCGCGTCGACGTCGAGGTGACCGTCGGCCCGGCGCGCGTACCCCTTCTCGGTGACCGTGAGCGTCACGACGTGCGTCGTCGGTGCGGCGAGCGCCGCGAGGACGCGCGGCGTCTCCTCGGCCGGCCACGCGACGTCGGTCACCGACCCCACCACGCGCGGGGACGCGCCGTCGGGCCCGACGGTCAGCACGGTGTAGACCCCGTCCTGCGGTCGGAGCTGGTCGCGGACCGACGCGGAGCGCTGCGTCACGCCGAGGATGCCCCAGCAGGTCTCGCCCGTGGCGCGCGCGGCGTCCTCGGTGACGACCGCCTGGTGCGCACGGTGGAAGGCGCCGATCCCGAGGTGGACGATCCCGACCTGCGTCGGGAGGACGGGCGCCGGCGGGAACGCGGGACGGGCGGCGCGGCGCAGACGCGCTCGCGCCGATCGCGCGGCGTCCGCCGGCGTCGCAGCGGACGACGTCGGGCCGGGTCGGCTCGGGACGTCGGTCGGGGCTGTCACGCGGCCTCCAGCGGGGTCTCGGGTCGGCGACGGTGTCACCGGATGGTCGGACCGGGGACGAGCCCCGGCGAGCAGGGAATGCGAACGATTGTAGTTACGGTGAATCTGGGTACGGAGGTCTTAACGTGCAGGTGCCTGCAAACGTTCGCAGTAGGGTCGCACGACGGCTCGCGTGCCGACGGCGTCACCGCACCGGCGTGGGCGCTCTGGGCCCCGCGAGGTCGGCCGGGCGGACGACCCGCCCGGTCGCGGCAGCCTCGCGGATCGCGCAGAGGAGCCGGACGGTCTCCACGGCGTCGGCGGCGTCGACCGGTGGCGGTGCCGTGCCGTCCAGGGCCGCGAGCACCCGCTCCCACTGCACGCGGTGGCCGGCGTGCCCGATCGCGAGCGGGTCGGCCGCGCCGCCCGCCGAGGATCCCGACGTGGGCGCCGGGACGCCCGGCACGTCCCACCGGAGGACCTCGTCCTGCGCGAGCTCCACCGACCCGCGCGACCCGTGGAGAGCGAGGGTCGCGGGGAACCCCGGGGGCGTGGCCGTCGTCGTCGTGACGACGCCGAGCGCGCCCGACGCGAGGCGCAGCGTCGCCACGGTCGTGTCCTCGGCGAGGTCCCCCGGGGCCTCGCCGAGCACTCCCCCGCGCGCGAGCGTCCCGGCCTGCGCGGTGACCGACTCGACCGGCCCGCACAGCCAGCGCAGGAGGTCGACGTTGTGCACGCCCTGGTTCATGAGCGACCCGCCGCCCTCCGCCGTGGACGACCGCCACCGCGCCGCGGCGTAGTAGTCGTCGTCGCGGTACCAGGGCACGTGCGTCGCGACGAGGCGCAGCTCCCCGAGGGCGCCGTCGTCGAGCGCGCGCCGGAGCGCCTGGTGCGGGGGCTCGAAGCGGCGCTGCGAGACCATCGAGACGACCAGGCCCCGCTCGCGCGCCTCCCGCTCGACGCGGAGGGCGTCCTCGACGGTCACCGCGAGCGGCTTCTCCACGACGACGTGCCTGCCTGCCGCGAGCGCCGCGAGCGCGAGGCGCGCGTGGCTCCCGCTCGGCGTGCAGATCGCCACGACGTCGACGCCCTCGTGGCGGACCACCTCGTCCGGCGCCACGTGCGCCGCCGGTCCGGCCGGCGTCACGTCGTCGTCGAGCACCGCGCCCCCGGAGTACGCGACGAGCCGCGCCCGCGGCGCCAGATCACGCAGCGCCCGCGCGTGCAGCACGCCGATGCTGCCCATCCCGACGATCCCGACGCCGACGACGGGTCCGGCGTCCTCCGGAGCCGACCGCACGGACGCGCTCACTCGGCGACGTGGCTGGCGCCGAGCAGGTCGCGCAGCCGCTCGGCGGCACCCGTGAACCGGGGGTCGACGAGCGTCGTGCCGTAGTCGCGCTCGTCGGGCAGGCCGGGCTCGAGGGTCTCGACGATCCGTCCGGGGCGCGGGCTCATGACGACGATCCGGCTCCCGAGGAACACCGCCTCGGGCACCGAGTGCGTGACGAGCACGATGGTCGTGCCGGTCTCGCGCCAGATGCGGTTCATCTCGATGTTCATCTGCTCGCGCGTGAGCGCGTCGAGCGCGCCGAACGGCTCGTCCATGAGCAGGACGCGCGGCTCGTGCAGCAGGGCCCGGCACAGCGCGACGCGCTGCTGCATGCCGCCGGACAGCTCGTGCGGCAGCGCCTTCTCGAAGCCCGTGAGCCCGGTCAGGGCGATGAGCGCGTCCGCACGCTCCTGCGCCCGGCGCTTGTCCATGCCCCGCATCTCCGCCTGGAGCAGGATGTTCTTGCGCACCCCGCGCCACTCGAGCAGCGCCGAGCGCTGGAACGCGAACCCGATCTCGCGCTGCGGGCGCGTGACGGGCTGCCCGTACAGGCGCACCTCGCCCTCGGTGTAGGCCGTGAGCCCCGCGACGATCTTCAGCAGCGTCGACTTGCCGCAGCCGGACGGCCCGACGATCGTGACGAACTCGCCCGGCTGGACGCTCAGGGAGACGTCGTCGAGCGCCACGGTCTCGGACCGCTTCGACGTGAAGCGCATCGTGAGGTCGCGGACCTCGATGATGGGGTCGGCGCCGACCGCGTCGACGGGGGCGGTGAGCTCGGTCGCGGTCACAGGTCCGCCCCGAACGCGCCGTCCCAGAAGTCGGTCGGGGTCGTGCCGCCGTCGAAGTCCGTGTTCTCGGACAGGAACGTCAGGGTGTCCGTCCACTGCTCCTCGGTGTTCACGCCGGGTGCGGGGGCGTCCTCGAGGTTCAGCAGGTCGATCGTCGCGGCGAGCTGGGCCGCCAGCACCGCCTCGTCGGGCGCCTGCTCGGCGCCCGCGGCCATGGCCGCGACCGCCGCGTCCGGGTCCTCGGACGCCGCGAGGAACGCCCGCGACGTCGCGCGCACCATCGCCTCGACGAGCTCCGGGTCGTCCGCGATGAGCTTCTCGTTGGCCACCAGGCCGGTACCGAGCAGGTTCATGCCGAAGTCCGCGAAGGGCAGCGCGTCGACCTCCTCGCCGGTCTGGTTCTCGATCGTCGGCGCCTGGTCGTGGTGGAACCCCTGGATCGCGTCGACCTTGCCCTCGATGAGCGCGGCGATCTTGCCCGCGGCGTCGACGTTGACCACGGTCACGTCGGCCGGGTCGACGCCGTTGAGCTCCAGCCAGGCCGGGAACGTCCCGTACATCGCGTCGCCCGGCGTGCCCCCGACCGTCTTGCCCACCAGGTCGGCGGGCTCGGTGATGCCCTGGTCGGCGAAGAACTCGACCGAGCTGGGCCCGGTCTGGAGGAACACGCCCACGCTGCGCACCGGCATGCCCGAGCTGATGGCGTTCGCGAGCGGTGGCGTGTCGGCCCAGCCGAAGTCGGTGTTGCGCTGCGCGACCTGCTGGACCGTGTTCCCCGACCCGTTGCCCGGCTGGATCGTGAGGTCGATGCCCTCCTCCTCGAAGATGCCCTGCTCGACGCCGTAGTAGAACGGCGCGTGCTCGCCGTAGGGCACCCAGTTGAGGGTGACGGTGACCTCGGTGAGGCCGCCCTCGCCCTCCGCGGGCCCGGACGGGTCGGCCGACTGCCCGCAGGCCGCCGTCCCCGCCACCACGACGCCGGCCGCGGCCAGCGAGACTGTCAGACGTGCACCACGCATGGGAAGACTCCTTCTGCTCGCGCCGCCTCGTCGTCGAGGCGGCGAACTCTGGGGTGGGTCAGGGGCGTGTCAGGAGGACGCGAGGACGAGGTTCCCGCGCCGCGACGCGTGCCACGGGATGAGGAGCCGCTCCAGCAGCTCGACGAGGAGGAACAGCACGACGCCGATGAGCGACATGAGGATGAGGTCGGCGAACAGGAGCGGCGCGTCGAGGTTGCCGCTCGCGAGGAGCAGCACGTACCCGAGGCCGCGGTCGGCGCCGACGAACTCGCCGACGACCGCCCCCACCACCGCGAGCGTGACGGCGACCTTGAGCCCGGACATGAGCTGGGGCAGCGACCCCGGGAAGCGGATCTTGCGGAAGGTCTTCCAGCGCGACGCGCCCATGGTCGCCGACATCTCCAGCAGCTCCGGGTCGATCGACCGCAGCCCGGCGACGGCCGAGACCACGACCGGGAAGAACGCGATGAGCACCGCGAGGATGATCTTGGGGGCGGCGCCGAACCCGAACCAGACCACGAGGATCGGAGCGATCGCGATCTTGGGGATCACCTGGGCGAAGAGGATGAGCGGGTACAGCGACTTCTCGGCCGTCGGCGAGTAGACGAGCAGGACCGCCGTCGCGACGCCGATCACGGAGGCGAGCACGAACCCGACGACCGTCTCCATCGTGGTCACCCAGGTGTGCTCGGCGAGCATGGCCCAGTCCTCGACCATCGTGTCCCAGACGGCTCCCGGCGACGGGACCAGGTACGCCGGCACGAGCTCGCGCCACGCGACGAACCACCACACGGCGAACAGCGCGAGCAGCACCAGCGCGGGGCGCCAGGCCGCCGAGGCGACCGCCGCCACCCGGCTGCCGGCCGACGTCGTGCCGCGCGTGCGCGGGCCGGGGCGCCGGGCCGCCCCGACGGGCGGGCGCGCCTCCTGGCTGGCCGGTCGCACTTCCTGGGCAGTCGTCATCGTGCGGTCCTCCATGGTCGTGGTCCTGGTCGTGGGTGGGGTGCCCGGGCGGGGAGCGTCGGTCATCGGAAGGGCACCGCCTCGGCGTCGAGGATCGTGGTGAACGCCTCCCAGGCCTCGGTGAACAGCTCCGGCCCGGAGAACCCGCCGAGGCTGTGGGCGTCGCTCAGGTGCGGCTCGAGCGAGAAGAACCCGTCGAAGCCGTCGTCGCGCAGGGCCCGCACGGTCTCCGGGACCTCACCGTCACCGCGCCCGGCGGGCACGACGGCGCCCGTCGCCGCGAGCGCGTCCTTCACCTGGACGTACTCCAGGTACGGGCGCAGCAGCGCGTAGCCGTCGGTGAAGGGCCGCACGCCCACCTGGACGAAGTTCGCCGAGTCCCACGCGAGCGCCAGGTGCGGCGAGCCCACCGACTCCACGACGTCCAGGCAGCGCTCGGGCACGTCCCCGTAGATGTCCTTCTCGTTCTCGTGGACCAGCACGACGCCGGCCGCGCGCGCCACCTCGGCGAGCGCCGCCATCCGGCGCAGGACGACGTCGCGCCACGACGCCGGGTCGGTCCCGGGTCGGACGAAGAACGAGAACACGCGCACGTACGGGGCCTCGAGCTCCCGTGCGACGCGGGCGGCGTGCCGCATCCGGTCGAGGTGGGGCTCGAAGTCCTCGTCGACGAAGATCTTGCCGACGGGAGACCCGATGCTGGAGACGCGGAGGTCGTGCGTGCGCAGGAGGCTTGCGACGCGCTCCCGCTG
>NZ_JBGNYC010000074.1:0-16060 GCF_051844275.1 Cellulosimicrobium sp. CpK407 | reverse complement strand
CATCGCAGTCACCTCCTCCCACTGACAGCTTTCGGACGAGGAGCGCCAACAGGTCGTTGCCGCACGCCGGCCACATCCTCGGTGCCGGTGCCCGGCGCCCCGCGCTGCATTCACATACGGGCGCACTTCTGGGCCCCGGACTCTCCCCCGCCCGATCCCTGGTGTCATGGACCGGTCCGGACTCATCCGAGGAGGTGCCTCCTTCCTTATGGACGCTTCACCGGCGCCATCGTCTGGCTCGGTCGGTGAGTTCGGGATTCGAATGTCGGTTGTTCCGGAGTCGTTCGGGACTGCCCCAGCATCGGTTGACTCTTTGAGTTAGGCCGCGAGGGCCAGGGTGTTAGCAGCGTAGACGGTCTCGAACTCGATGGGTGTCATGCGGCCGAGTCGGGTCTGTCGGCGTCGGCGGTGGTAGGTCTTCTCGATCCAGGTGATGATCGCCAGGCGTAGTTCGTCTCGGGTGGCCCACCGTTTGCGGTTGAGGACGTTCTTCTGGAGCAGGGCGAAGAAGCTCTCCATGGCGGCGTTGTCCCCGGCGGCGCCGACCCGGCCCATGGAGCCGGTCACGGCGTGCCGGCCGAGCGCTTGGACGAAGCGCCTGGAACGAAATTGCGATCCCCTGTCGCTGTGGCACGTCGTGCCGGCCTGCTCGCCAGCGGCGGGGATCACGGTGCGGCGGGCTGCGGCGTGATCGAGCGCGGCCACGGCCAGGGAGGATTTCATGCGTGAGTCCATCGAGTAGCCCACGATGCGCCCCGACCAGACGTCCTTGATCGCACACAGGTAGAGCTTGCCCTCGCCGGTGGGGTGCTCGGTGATGTCCGTGAGCCATAACCGGTTCGGACCGGGCGCGGTGAAGTCGCGTTGGACGCGGTCGTCGTGCACGGGCGGACCCGGTCTCTTGCCCGACCCGCGACGCTTGTGGAACGAGGCAATCAGGCCCGCCTCGCGGCACAAGGACCAGACGGTGTTAGGTGACACGCTCAAGCCGGCGTCGACGAGTTCGTCGGCGACGAACCGGTACCCGAACTCCGGGTCGTCTCGGTGCACGTCCCAGGCCGCGTTGATCGGGTGCGCCCGCTGCAGGTCTGCGGGCGTGACGGGGCGGGCCTTCCACGCGTAGTAGGCCTGCTTGGAGAACCCGAGCACCCGGCAGGTCACCGCGACGGGGATACCGTCCGCGGCCAGGTCACCGACCAGCGGGTACGTCATTTTGGGGAGATCTCCTTCGCGAAGTACGCCGCCGCCCGGCGCAGGATCTCGACTTCCTGCTCGAGCTGACGGTTGCGCCGCTTGAGCTCGCGCAGCTCGGCCGACTCGGTCTTCGTGACTCCGGGCTTGGCGCCGTTCTCGACATCGTCGGCGGCCAGCCAACGGCGCAGGCACGACTCGGTGATGCCGAAGTCCTTCGCGATCTGCGCGATCGAACCACCCTGACGGGCGACCGCGATCACGTCGCTACGGAACTCGGCGGGATAGGGCTTGGGCACGGGGACATCCTTCCAGCGAGGACCACAGTCCTCACAGATCAGGAGTCAACCGATGCTGGGGCAGTCCCCTTCGACCCACACGGCCCTACCGCTTAAAGGCGGCGGCGTACTAGGATTAAGACGTCTGAGCTGAGCGAACGGCAAGGAGGTGGGGAGGTGCTGTACGGTCCGCGCAGACTCAGCCCCCGCCGGATCGTCGGGGTGCCGCTCGACCTGCTGCGCGCGGCAGGCATGGAACCACCGACCCGCGTCACCCTGGAGACCCACGACAGTGCACCCGAGACGATCGTGATCCAGGCCTACCGCGCAGGGTCCGAGCATGCGGGAACGATCTCCTGCGTCGGGCAAGTCGTCCTGCCCCGTGGCATCGTCGAGACCCTGAACCTCGACCAGCCTCAGGTGGTGTACATGCGTCTGGGCGACCCGCACACCGGGATCGAAGTCATGTCCCCACGACAAGGGCTCACCGTCGCCGCGGCCCGCTACCAGGTCACGGCCTCATGAGCAGCCAGTACCGGCTGCACGCCGCACCCCTCACCCGCACCGCCCAGCGGTGGTGGCGCACCACCGACCCCGCGGCATCAGCCCGCGAGGTCCTCGAGCACGTCATCGGGATCGGTCAGCTCCTCCCGCTGGTCCGGTTCGCCGACGCCCGCGTCTTCCCAGTGGTCACCTTCGACCCCCACGCCCTATGGACAAGACGCCACCAGGCACCGGCAGCACTGCTCGACCCCGCCACGGTCCGCGATGTGCTCACCAGTCCCGGACATGACCAGCACACCCCGTCCGCGGTGCGCATGGTCGCGTTCATCGGGATCGACCCCCTCTACCGGGCCAGGCAGGACCTGCTCGGGCTACGCCCGCTCGCCCGCACCATCGCACTCACCCCGTCCGGGGCCATACCGCAAGCCATGACGCTGACGAGCTTCGACCTGCAAGGCACCGCGGTCGTCACAGCAGGGAATCCGCCCCAGGTGGTCGTCGGCGGCGACCCAGGCGTGCGCGCAGGCACGGCGATGTCACCCGTCTGGCGGCGGTTCTTCGAAGAACAGCTCTACGACTGGGCCATGCGTACCGACTCGATACCTGCTCAGGAGCCGGTGGTCCACGCCTTCAGCGACTTCGGGTAGTCCCACTTCAGGTTCACCGCGATGTCCGTGTGGATGAACTGCGCGGAACGGCACTTCGCCTTCCAGGACGCCATCGCGGTGCTCGCCTCGCCCGAGGCGAGCACGCCGGCGGCCAGGTCCTGCAACGACTCGATGGAGTGGATGAACGCCGCCGTCGGGTCCACGATGTCGTCCAGGCGCGCGCCCTCACATCTCGAGCAGTGGTGACAGCGCCAGTAGCTTTGCTCGGGCGACGAACCGATCGCGCGGGCCAGGGTGTCGCTGCGGTGGAAGCTCAGCCCCTCGGGCAACAGCACCGAGAACAGTCCCGGCACCCGGCGCCCCCGACCTGCACTGGTGTAGATGTGTCGCCGGCCCGAGGACGTGCCCATCGCACCGAGAACCGCCCCACCGGCCAACGCCCCCAACGCCGCGTGATCCGCCCGCACCAGAGCCGAAGGCACCGGGGAGCCAAGCAGGTGCAACAACCCCTGCACGCTCGCCCGCGTCTCCAACGGGTCACCCGAGGAGCCGAACATGTACGCCACCGGGATCTGGTACCGGTCCACCCGCTCGCGCACCTCGTCCGCACGCTTGGACACCCACTGCGAGTCCGCGGGCACCTGCAAGAAGAACTTCGCCCCCACCGGCGCCTGCTTGCGCATCGCCACCGCGCTGTCGAACAACGCGTCCAGCTGGTCGACCCGGTCACGGTCCACGTACCCGCTGTCCGTCATCGCCCACTCAAGGCCCCGGTCCCACTGCTGCGCCAACCACTGCGGCGTCAATGCCGCATCGGCGCCCACCCTCCCCGCGCCCCCATACCGTGCCGCGTCCAGGAGGAACGACGAGCCCAGCACACCCTGCTCCCTGTGTTCCCGAACGATCTGACCCGCCCGCTCATCACGGGCACGCCCCCCGGGCACCGTGTAGATCGCGCCCAAGCTTCCCGGCACGCACAACGGCGCCACCTTGCCCACCTCCGCCCCCGAGGCGTGCAGGAACAACGGCTCGCTCAACCCGTCAACCGGACGAAGAGACCCCGCTCGTTGCCGACGAACCCGATACGCGTCACTCATCGATACCCAATCTCAGCCTCGGGCGCGAGACGTCCTCTCCCGCGCGATGAAGGAGCAAGCACTCCGACGACAGAACGCTTACCCCACGCGAACGCACCACCCACTGACCCTTAACAGACACCCACCACTCCGACATCAGACCACCCATCCGCGGACCAAAGGCAAAGAAACAGTCACGTTACATAGCGGGAGGATTGTGCAAAGTAGGCCGCATATCGACAACGTCGACAACAAACGATATTGCTACATCTGCATGTCGGCAAAGCGCTGGTAGTGACCTTGGAACGCGACGGTGATCGTGTCGGTGGGGCCATTACGGTGCTTGGCGACGATAAGGTCGGCCTCGCCCGCTCGCGGTGACTCCTTCTCATAGGCGTCCTCGCGGTGGAGCAGGATCACGACGTCGGCGTCCTGCTCAATACTGTTGTGTGCGGCAATGCCGTTGGCGACGAAGTTGTGCCCGTCGAGGACGGTGGCGTCGTAAACCTGCTTCTCGCCCATCGGCTCTACGGAGACGACCTCATCCCACAGAAGGTCGTTCACGGCCATGATCTCGAGCTCCTCGCTCTCGAGCACCGCCGCGATCTTGCCGAGGCGATGCCGTGACGGAGAGTTCTTCCACAGCGCGCTGCCGCAGAACTGGGTCCCGATCGCTTCAGCGAACTCACGGTGCGTCATGCCGCGCTCGACGAGGATGTCGCGGACGTCGTCCCAGACCCGACGCGGGACGGTGTCGACGTTCGTGTTCGCGCGCGTCTCGCGGATGATCGTCAGCAGCTTCTCGGCGATATCGCCTCGGTCGCCGTGCACGCCGATCTCCTGGAGGAAGCGGCGCTGGTCGTCCACCCCGCTCACGTCCAGCGTGTACCCGGGACGGTACGACCCCTTGGGTGTCGCCGTCCGTACACGCGTCGAGATGCCGAATCGCAGCAGGAGGCGTGACAGCCCGTCGACGATCTCGCGCGAGGTCGAGGCGTAGTAGATCCGCCCGCTGCGCCCGTTCTTGTTGATCGTCACCGAGCCGTCCGTGGCCCAGATGTGCTTGATGAAGAGCGCGATCTGGCGCTTCGGCAGGTGGAAGACGCTCGTCGGGATGAACTTCTCGTGGCTGCGTGCGCCGAACAGCCCCATGTCGTCGAGCCACTCGGCGATCGGGTTCCGGCGACCTCTGGCGAGCCGATAGGGCGCGGGGAGGCGCAGGGTCGTGACTCGGGCCGCGGCGTAGTCGTCGCGGATCGGGGTGATCCCGAAGGCACCTGCCGCCTCGGAGACGGTGGCGAGGTTCCGCTCGTCGATGGAGGCGTAGCGGATCGGCTGTCGCTTCACGAACGATCCGTCGCCCAGGAGGTGCGCGAGCATGACGACCTTGCGGTCGTCCCACTCGAGGTTCCGTTCCGGGCCGGGGACGTGGCGCGGCACGCCGATGCGCGACCCCACTTCTAGGTCGCCGAGCGCGGTCCAGCCGTCGTAGGTGAGGAACGGGTGGTTCGCCGTCGCCTCGATCTCCTTGCCCGACGCCAGTCGCATCCGGAACACGGGCTTCACGCCCGTGGGGAACACGTGCGTCAGGTGGCGGCGGACGTACTGGAGCCGGTCGTTGAGCGCCCACACCGGGACGTCCTTGGCGTTGAGCGCGAAGAGCTCGCCCAGGCTCGTCTCTGCGCCGGTGTCGGCGCGCAGGATCTTCGTGTCCTCGGTGAGGCAGCCCGACTCACGCAGGTCGCTCATCTGCGGCTTCTTGTCGCCGCGCTGCTCCGGACCACGGTTCAGCTGCGAGATCGCGATGACAGGGACCTCGAGCTCCTTCGCGAGGAGCTTGAGCGCACGGGAGAATTCCGAGACCTCCTGCTGGCGCGACTCGACGCGCTTGCCCGAGCTCATGAGCTGGAGGTAGTCGATCACGACGAGCTTGAGGTCGTGGCGCTGCTTGAGGCGGCGGCACTTCGCCCGGATCTCCATGAGCGACATGTTCGGCGAGTCGTCGATGAACAGCGGCGCCTCAGCGACCTTGCCCATCGTCGACGCGAGCTTCTGCCAGTCCTGCTCGTCCATCTTCCCGGACCGCATCCGCGTCAGCGGCACGCGCGCCTCGGCGGCGAGAAGACGCATGGTGATCTCGTTGCGGCTCATCTCCAGGGAGAAGATGACGGACGCCATCTGGTGGTGCACCGCGGCGTGAGTCGCGACGTTGATACCGAGCACGGAGTTGTGCGTCGGCACCATCGATCGTCCTGCCAGATACAGGTGCGAGGGATGGTCGACCTCGACGCAGCGCACCGGCACCGACTCGACCCGGCGGACGTCGACGACGAACCGTGACGTGAGCCGCGCGGTGCCCGGACGGCGGCGCTCCTTGTGGACGAGGCGCTTGCGCTCCAGCCAGAACACGTCGTCCTCGGTCGTGAAGGTGATCGTGTACGCCGTCGACGACGCCTCGGTCCGCCCCTTCACGGTCTTCGTCGACCAACCCGTGCGACACCCGAGCGACAGGATGAGCTCACGCGTCTCGCGCGCGAGACGCTCGTTCGTCAGGCTGATCTGGACGCTGCCCTGCGGCATGACGGTGCCGTCGGTGTCGAGCAGCCCCGCCAGAAGGTCCCGACGCTGTGCCTCGCTCGCGCGCAGGTACGCCGCCGGGATGTGGTCGGTCCCCGGCACACCGAGCGCGAGCAGGTCGTCCGCGTCCGGCCGCGCGACGTGGCCCAGCCCCTCGAGCCGCATCTCGATCTCGGGGTCGGCGGACGTGAGCTCGGCACGTCGGGAGCTGCCGTCGCCCAACCACACCCCGAGTGCGTACGGGTGGATCGGGAGGTCCGCGTCGGGCAGGTCGAGCGGCGCCGCGGTGGCGATGGAGTGGTTCGCGCGCTTGTCGGCCGTCGCCGTCCGGAGCGTGGCGGCGAGCTCCTCGGTCGTCCGCACGGACAAGTCCGGCGTCTGGCCGGATCGCACCGCGCGTCGCTGGGCGCGGGTCGAGGTCACCCACTGATGCTGGGCGTCCGCGACGATCACCGTGCCGTCGTCGAGCTCGACCTCGTAGCACGGGCGGTCGACCATGACCTCGGTCGCGGCGACGACGCGCGTGGGCGTCCCGTCCGCGGAGAGGAGCAGGTCACCGACGGCGACGTCGCCCATCGTCGTCCAGCCCGACGGCGTCGGGAGCGGCGTGTCCAGCGCGAGGGCCTTGCCGATGGCAGGTCGCGCCGCGACGACGATCATCTGGCCGGGGTGCAGGCCGTTGGTGAGGCGGTCGAAGTCGGAGTAGCCGGTCGGGACGCCGGTCATGCCCTCGCCGCGGCCCTGCGCGGCCTCGATCTCGTCGAACGTGGGGCCGAGGATCTCCGAGAGCGGGAGGTAGTCCTCGGTCGTCCGACGCTCGGTGACGGCGTAGACCTCGGCCTGGGCGTTGTTGACGATCTCGTCGACGTCGCCGCCGTCGGTCGCGTAGCCGAGCTGCACGATGCGCGTGCCGGCCTCGACGAGGCGCCGGAGCACGGCGCGCTCGCGCACGATGCGCGCGTAGTACCCGGCGTTCGCGGCGGTCGGGACGCCGGCCATCAGGTCGTGGATGTACGGGGCGCCGCCGATGCGCTGCAGCTCGCCGCGCTTGGTCAGCTCGGCCACGACGGTGATGGCGTCGGCGGGCTCGCCGCGGCCGTAGAGGTCGATGATCGCCTCGTAGACGACCTCGTGCGCGGGGCGGTAGAAGTCGGAGCCACGGATCTGCTCGATGACGTCGGCGATGGCGTCCTTGGACAGCAGCATGCCGCCGAGCACGCTCATCTCCGCCGCGACGTCCTGGGGCGGCGTCCGGTCGAAACCTGACGGCCCCGGGCCCCCGTAGCTCTCCTCGAGCTCCTCGATCGACATGCGCCCCTCGCTCCCCCGAAGCCGCCACGACCCACGAGGGACCGCGCGACCGGGACAAACCTTCGTCGTACACGTGTTCTACCGCGGGCCACCCACACGACTGTCCCGGTGGCCGCGCCTCCCGCCTCCGACAAGCACGACCCCGCGACACTAGATCGCTGGTCGACACCCCGCAAACGGCCCTGTGCACGCCCGGTGGACAGGGACCCCCGAACCTGTGGACACAGTCCCCCTCGCTGTGCACACCCGGTGGATAACCGTGTGGACAACGTCACGATCTCCCTGTGTACATCAGCGCGAGCCGCCTCTGACCAGCCTCGTCACTACCCTCAGGGGTGTGGAAGAAAGAAAGTCGGACGACACGCCGACGACACGCCGGACACCGCCCGGCCACGTCGGCGACACCCGGACGCCACCCGACCCGGCAACGTCGTCCACAGGACGCCGCACCCGTTCCCGGCTCGACCGCGAGATCCTCGCGCTCGCCGTCCCGGCCCTCGGCGCGCTCGTCGCGGAGCCGCTCTTCGTCCTCGTCGACAGCGCCGTCGTCGGCCACCTCGGCACGGCTCAGCTCGCCGGGCTCTCCCTCGCCTCGACGCTCCTGGTCACGCTCGTCGGGCTGTGCGTCTTCCTCGCCTACGCGACCACGGCGGCCGTCGCCCGTCGCATCGGCGCCGGGCACACGCGCGAGGCGCTCCAGTCGGGCGTCGACGGCCTGTGGCTCGCCGTCGGGCTCGGCGTGCTCCTCGCCGCCGCCCTGTGGGCGACCGCGCCCTGGGCGGTCGGAGCGATGGGCGGGACGGGCGACGTCGCCGAGCACGCCGTCGTCTACCTGCGCTGGTCCGCCCTCGGCCTCCCCGGGATGCTCCTCGTCCTCGCCTCCACGGGCGTCCTGCGCGGCATGCAGGACACGAGGACGCCCCTGTGGGTCGCGGCGGGCGGCGCGACGTTCAACGCGGTCCTCAACGTCGTCCTCGTCTACGGCGCAGGTCTCGGGATCGCCGGCTCGGGCATCGGGACGGCCGTCGCGCAGCTCAGCATGGGCGCGGTGCTCGTCGTCGTGGTCGTGCGCGGTGCCCGGCGCCACGGCGCGTCCCTGCGCCCCGCGGCCGGCGGCATCTGGTCCAACGCGCGCGCCGGGGCGCCGCTCTTCGTCCGCACCCTCTCGTTGCGCCTCGCGATCCTCCTCACCGTCTTCGTGGCGACCGGGCTCGGCGAGGTGACGCTCGCGGGCTACCAGGTCGTGAACTCCGTCTGGGGCCTGGCGGCGTTCGCGCTCGACGCGCTCGCCATCGCCGCCCAGGCGCTCGTCGGCCACGGGCTCGGCGCCGACGACGTCCCGCGCGTCCGGGCCGTCCTGCGCCGCACCCTGCAGTGGGGGGTCGCGGCAGGCGCCGCCCTCGGGATCGTCATGGCCGCGGGCGGCTGGTGGTTCGCGCTGCTCTTCACGTCGGACCCGGACGTGCGCGCCGCGGTCGCCGTCGGCATGGCCGTGTGCGGGCTGCTCCTGCCCATGGCGGGCTGGGTGTTCGTCCTCGACGGCGTCCTCATCGGCGCCGGGGACGGCCGGTTCCTCGCCTGGGCGGGCATGCTCACGCTGGTGGTCTACGCGCCGTTCGCGCTCGCCGTCCGGCAGTGGGCGCCCGACGGCGCAGCGGGGCTCGCGTGGTTGTGGCTCGCCTTCGCGGGGGTCTTCATGGCGGCTCGCGCCGTGACCACGGGCCTTCGAGCCCGGGGCACTGCCTGGATGGTCACCGGCACGGCCTGAACAGCACGGAGGCCCGGCCCCTCCGAGGAGGGACCGGGCCTTCGAGGACTGCTCAGCAGCAGATCAGGCAGCGACGACCTTCACCGCGAGGGTCGCGGAGACCTCCGGGTGGAGGCGGACGGAGACGGTGTAGTCACCCGTCGCCTTGATCGGCTGACCGATCTCGATCTTGCGCTTGTCGACCGACGGGCCCTCGGCAGCGGCGACCGCGGACGCGATGTCCGCCGTCGTCACGGCACCGAAGAGACGACCGGCGGCGCCGGCCTTCGCGGGCACGACGACCGGCTTCGACTGCAGCGAGTCGCGGATCGCCTTCGCGTCGTCGAGCGACGCGATCTCGCGGGCCTTGCGCGCCTTGCGGATCGCAGTCACCTGCGACTCGGCGCCCTTGGACCACGGCGTGGCGAGCTTGCGCGGGACGAGGAAGTTACGGGCGTACCCGTCCTTCACCTCGACGACGTCGCCGGGCTCACCGAGACCGGTGACCTCGTGGGTCAGGATCAGCTTGGCCATGAGTTCTCTCCCTTCCCGCTCAGCGAGCCGTCGACGTGTACGGCAGCAGCGCCATCTCGCGCGCGTTCTTCACCGCACGGGCGATCTGGCGCTGCTCCTGGACGGAGACGCCGGTCACGCGACGCGCGCGGATCTTGCCGCGGTCGGAGATGAACTTGCGCAGCAGCGCGGTGTCCTTGTAGTCGACCGACTCGATCTTGGCCGACTTCAGCGGGTTGGACTTCTTCTTGGGCTTGCGCACCACAGGCTTCGCCATGGTGTTGCTCCTCTACAAGGTGCGATCCCCGCGTGCGGTCCGCGCCGACGAGCGGCGCGGCACCCGCGGGGACGGGTGTGTGTTCTGGGAGTGGCGGACGATCAGAACGGGGGCTCGTCGGAGAACGAACCACCGGACGACGCGGGGCCGGCCGTGGCCCACGGGTCGTCGCTCTGCTGCTGACCGCCGCCGGAGCTGAATCCGCCGCCGGAGGCGCCGCCGGAGTTGGCGCCACCTCCGTAGCCGCCACCGCCGCCGAAGCCGCCGCCACCGCCACCCGAGCGCTGGGCGCGGGTGACCTTCGCGGAGGCGTAGCGCAGGGAGGGACCGATCTCGTCCACCTGCAGCTCGACGACGGTGCGCTTCTCCCCCTCGCGGGTCTCGTACGAGCGCTGGACGAGGCGGCCCTGCACGATGACGCGCATGCCCTTCGTCAGCGACTCCGCGACGTTCTCCGCGGCCTCGCGCCAGATCGAGCAGCGCATGAACAGGGTGTCCCCGTCCTTCCACTCGTTCGACTGGCGGTCGAAGGTCCGCGGCGTCGACGCCACCGTGAAGTTGGCCACCGCCGCACCCGAGGGGGTGAAACGCAGCTCCGGGTCTCCCGTGAGGTTCCCGATCACCGTGATGACGGTGTCACCTGCCATGGCCAGCTCCTTCGTGTGTCGTCTGTGTCGTCGACGGCGCCGCGCGCCTCGCTCGTAACGTTCTCGCGTCGCTCATCCCATCACGCGGTGCCCACACGCGCTACGGCGTGGAGCATCCCGTGCGGGACGGTCGGACGGGGGACGCGGGGAGGGTCAGCGAGCGTCCGTGCGCAGGATCTTGGTCCGCAGGACGACCTCGTTGAGGCCGAGCTGACGGTCCAGCTCCTTGGCGGTGTCGGACGTCGACGTGAAGTCGACGACCGCGTAGATGCCCTCGGACTTCTTGTTGATGTCGTACGCGAGGCGGCGACGACCCCAGATGTCCACCTTGTCGACGGAGCCGCCGTCGGTCTTGATGACCGACAGGTACTTGTCGAGCGACGGGGCGACGGTGCGCTCCTCGATCTCGGGGTCGAGGATGATCATCAGTTCGTACTGACGCATGCGGATAACCCACCTCCTCTGGTCTTCGCGGTCACGGTCTCTCCGTGACAGGAGGGTTCATGCATTCGTGCTGCTGCCGTCCGACGTGCGGACGGCAGCTCCCCAGGGTACCCGCTCGGCGCGGGCCCCTGGAAATCTGCGGTCGGCCGGGTCAGCCGCCTCCGCCCGGTCCACCGCCGTTCCCGTTCCCGTTCCCGGACCCGGGTTCGGTGGGCTGGTCGGTCGGCGTCTCGGTCGGGTCCGGGTCGGGCTGCTGGCCCGGGTCCGTCCCCTTGGAGACCACGAGCGCGATCGTCGACCCGGGCGGCACCTCGCTCATCGACGACTGGCTGATGACGAAGCCCCGCGGCTGCTGGTCGGAGAACTCCTCGGTGATCCGCACCTTGAGCCCTGCCGCCTCGAGC
Source organism: Cellulosimicrobium sp. CpK407 (assembly GCF_051844275.1). Lineage (NCBI taxonomy): Bacteria > Bacillati > Actinomycetota > Actinomycetes > Micrococcales > Promicromonosporaceae > Cellulosimicrobium > Cellulosimicrobium sp. CpK407. Next base: position 4,483 of record NZ_JBGNYC010000074.1, on the reverse strand, counting down.
TGGGCGCGCGCGGCCCGGCTCTCCATGCCGACGACGCTGGGCACCGTGACGTTCTCCGGCTGCTCCGGCTCCACCGGCTCCTCCGGCTGCGTGTCCTCGGTCGGGGTCTCCGTCGGGGTCTCGGTAGGCGTCTCCGTCGGCTGCGGCTTGGGCGGCGTGTACGCCGGGAACTCGCCGACAGGCAGGTTCGCCACGGCCGTCTGCATGTAGGAGGTCCAGGCCTCGACCGGCCAGGAACCACCCGTGATCTCGTCCCCGACCCACTTGCCGAACGGGGTGATCTGCTCCTGCTCGCCGTTCGGTCCGGACTGGTAGAGACCGACCACCGTCGCGAGGCCAGGGGTGAATCCTGCGAACCAGGCCGACTTGTTGTCGGTGGAGGTTCCGGTCTTGCCGGCGGCCGGGCGGCCGATGGCCTGCGCCGGCTCGCCCGACCCCTTCTCGACGACCTGGGAGAGGGCGTACGTCGCGGCAGCCATGACGTCCGGAGCGAACTCCTGCTCGCGCTTGTCGGCGCCCGGTGCCTGGTACACCAGGTTGCCCCGGGAGTCGGTCACGGAAGCCACGATGTGCGGCGTCGACCGCATGCCCTGCGCGGCGATGGTCGCGTAGGCGTTCGTCAGCTCGAGCGGCGTCACCGTCGCGTCACCGAGCACGTTCGCCAGGTTCGACCCGACGTCGGCCTTGATGCCCAGACGTGCTGCGACGTCCGCGGTCTTCTCCGGCCCGACCTCGAGGTTGAGCTCCGCGTAGGCGGTGTTCACCGACTGCGCGGTCGCCTCGGTGAGGTCGATGTTTCCCCAGTCGTGGTCGCTGAAGTTGCGGACCTTCCAGTCGCTGCCGTTGTCCGCGCCAGGGAACGTCTTGGGCGAGTCGCCGTCGAACCGCTCGTCCAGCGTGTGGCCGTTCTCGAGCCCGGCGATGAGCGTGAACGGCTTGAAGGTCGAGCCGCCCTGAGCCGCGCCGCGGGTCGCGTTGTTGTACTCGTTCTGGACGAAGTCCTGGCCCCCGTAGAGCGCGCGGATCGAACCGTCGTTCGGATCGATCGACACGAGCGCCGCCCGGATGTTCTCGGAGACGGGGTTCTCGTCCCCCCGACCCGCGCGCGGGAGCGAGTCGGCCGTCGCGACAGCCGCGTCCTGCATGCCCTTGTCGATCGTCGTCACCACGGTGTACCCGCCGGTGGAGAGGCTGTCGAAGTCGATCGGGTTGTCGCTCCCGGCGAGCTCCTCCTCCACCATGCGCAGGAGGTAGCCCGTCGACCCCGCGTACCGCTGCGACTTCGTGTACTCGACCGGCTCGGGGAAGCCCGCGGCGAGGGCCTCGTCGTACTGGGCCTTGTCGATGTGCCCGTCCTCGTACATGAAGCCGAGGGTCCGGTCCCAGCGGTACGCCGCCTGGTCGTGGTTGTTGATCGGGTCCCAGTTGGTGGGGTTCGGGACGATGCCGGCGATCATGGCGGACTGCGACACGGTGAGACTCGCGGCGTCCACGCCGTAGAACTTCTGCGCGGCGGCCTGGATGCCGTACGCCCCGCGGCCGAAGTAGATCGTGTTGAGGTAGTTGCCGAGGATGTCTTCCTTCTTCTGCTGTTGCGTGATCTTCAGCGCGAGGATGGCCTCCCGGGCCTTGCCCGCGTAGTCCGTGACGGTGTCGGTGTAGTAGCGCTCGACATACTGCTGCGTGAGCGTCGAGGCGCCCTGGCGGCCCCCGCCCTTGATGTTGTTGTAGAACGCGCGGGCGATACCCCGGAAGTCCACGCCCGAGTTCGTCCAGAACGTTCGGTCCTCCGACGCGACGACCGCGTCGCCCACGTACTTCGGAAGCGTGGCGTAGTCGATGATCTCGCGGTTCTCGACGGCGTACTTCCCCATCTCGGTCGTCCCGTCGCCCCAGTACACGGTGGACGTCTGCGCGCCGACGCTCGGCAGCTTCGTCGGCACCTCGGTCGTGAACCACGCAGCGACGAGCACGCCCGCGACGAGCGCGACGCCGGTCAGCATGGTCCCGACGACGACGCGCCACGACGGCAGCCAGCGGCGGAAGCTCTTGACGTGCGAGCGCGGGTAGTTGAAGAACCGACGGCGCCCGCGGGGGGTCGTCCGTCCGTTCGTCCTCGTGGATCGCGCCACGGTCTACCTTCCTCTGGGGGGCAACGGGAAGCCGGCTCCACGTCGTCCGCGGACCTGCTCGTGGCCCACCGCGAGCGGACCGCCTGCCCGACGGCGCGTCCCCGCCTCGGGCGCGGGACGTCGTCGGGCACGGGGTCGGCACACGCCGGACCACCCTGAACAATAGGGCGTCGCCCCGTCGGGACAAGGGTCTGCAGCACTGACAGCGCGATCGTGCGCCATTGATTCGCCGCGGCGTCCCGCCGCCTCCGCGGGTCCTTCACATCTGTGGCGCGATGCGCGACACTCCCCGAAGATTGCACGACGCATCGAGACGACCTAACCTGTCGATGTATCGACTCGATACATCGAGTCGACCTCAGGTCACAGCGAGCCCACCAGGGCACGCCCGAGGAGCGTCAGGAGGTGGGTTCGTGCGCAGCAAGACGCCGGTGCTCGAGACCGCGATCCTCGGCCTCCTCAAGGAGTCGCCCCTGCACGGGTACGAGCTGCGCAAGCGGCTCAACCTCATGCTCGGGTCGTTCCGCGTGCTGTCCTACGGTTCGCTGTACCCCGCCCTCAAGTCGTTGGTGGCCCGCGGGCTCATCAGCGGCACCGAGCAGTCCGCGGCGCAGTCGACGCTCGCGCCCGCCCTCTCGGGCAAGCGCGCGCGGATCGTCTACGAGCTGACCGCCGAGGGCAAGGAGCACCTCCAGAGCGTGCTGGCCTCGTCGGGGCCGGCAGCCTGGGAGGACGAGAGCTTCGACGTCCGGTTCGCGTTCTTCGCGCAGACCGACGCCGAGACCCGCATCCGCATCCTCGAGGGCCGGCGCACCCGGCTCACGGAGAGGCTGGAGGCGGTCAGAGAGTCCGCGGCTCGCACCCGCGAGCGGCTCGACGAGTACACGCTCGAGCTGCAACGTCACGGACTCGAGCAGGTCGAGCGCGAGGTGCGCTGGCTCGACGGTCTCATCACCACCGAGCGCGACCGGAGCTCCGGGCACTCCCGGAGCACCACCCGTGCGCGGACCAGCAGCACCCCGCATCCTGCGGAACCATCCGAGCAGGAGCCCGACGGCGCGAGGCGACCCGAGGACCCTGGAACATCGAACACCAAGGAGCGAGGATGACCTCCATCCGCGTCGCCATCGTCGGAGTAGGCAACTGCGCATCGTCCCTCGTCCAGGGCGTGCACTTCTACCGTGACGCCGACCCGAGCAGCACCGTCCCGGGCCTCATGCACGTGCAGTTCGGCGACTACCACGTGTCGAGCCTGGAGTTCGTGGCGGCGTTCGACGTCGACGCGAAGAAGGTCGGCTTCGACCTCTCGGAGGCGATCAACGCCTCGGAGAACAACACGATCAAGATCGCGGACGTCCCGCCGCTCGGCGTGACCGTCCAGCGCGGCCCGACCCTCGACGGCATCGGCAAGTACTACGCGCAGACGATCGAGGAGTCGGACGCGGAGCCGGTCGACGTCGTCGCCGCGCTGCGCGAGGCCCAGGTCGACGTGCTCGTCTGCTACCTCCCCGTGGGCTCCGAGCAGGCCGCGAAGTTCTACGCGCAGGCCGCGATCGACGCCGGCGTGGCGTTCGTCAACGCGCTGCCCGTCTTCATCGCGTCCGACCCGGAGTGGGCCGCGAAGTTCGAGGAGGCCGGCGTCCCGATCGTCGGCGACGACATCAAGTCGCAGGTCGGTGCGACGATCACGCACCGCGTGCTCGCCAAGCTCTTCGAGGACCGCGGCGTCGTGCTGGACCGCACGTACCAGCTCAACGTCGGCGGGAACATGGACTTCAAGAACATGCTCGAGCGCGAGCGCCTGGAGTCCAAGAAGATCTCCAAGACGCAGGCCGTGACCTCGAACCTCGAGGGCCCGCTCGGCGGCAAGAAGGAGGACCGCAACGTCCACATCGGCCCGTCGGACTACGTCGCGTGGCTCGACGACCGCAAGTGGGCCTACGTGCGCCTCGAGGGCCGCGCGTTCGGCGAGGTCCCGCTGAACCTGGAGTACAAGCTCGAGGTGTGGGACTCCCCGAACTCCGCCGGCATCATCATCGACGCCGTGCGCGCCGCGAAGATCGCCAAGGACCGCGGCGTCGGCGGCCCGATCCTCTCGGCCTCGACCTACTTCATGAAGTCCCCGCCGGTCCAGATGGAGGACACGAAGGGCCGTGCGCAGCTGGAGGCCTTCATCGCCGGTGAGGTCGAGCGCTGATCCGGAGCGCAGCGAAGGTTGAGGGCCCGGCACGCTTTTCGCCGGGCCCTCGGCCGTAGCGGAGCGCAGGACCAGCGCGACCAGCAGAGTCGAGCGCTGATCCGGAGCGCAGCGAAGGTGGAGATACGGGCGAGGGGGGGGGGGGGGGGGGGGG
>NZ_JBGNYC010000073.1:0-16199 GCF_051844275.1 Cellulosimicrobium sp. CpK407 | reverse complement strand
GCGCGCGGCGCAGCGCGTCGGCGCGCTGGGCGTCCGCGAGCGTGACGCGCGCGCTGAGCACCGCGGCCTCGTGCTCGGACACGACGACGGGGTAGAGCTCGAGGCTGCGCACCTCCGGCAGGTCGTCCGCGAGCACGGACACCCGCGCCAGGACGTCCTCGAGCGCGGCCGTGGCCACGACGTGCGTGCCCATGTACCCGAAGAGCCGCGGGGCCGCCCGCACCGAGCGCACCATGGCCGCGACGTCCACGTCGGTCAGCGGCGGCACCCCGTACGCGACGTCGCCCAGGAGGTCGACCGCGTCACCCGCGAGGCCGAACGACACGACCGGCCCGAAGAGCTGGTCCTCCGTCGAGCGCACCACGCACGCGACGCCGGCGTCGGCCATCGCCTGCACCTCGAACGGCTGGTCGGCAGCGCCGGGCAGCACGGCCGCGAGCGCCTCGCGCATCTGCGCGACGTCGGACCGCAGCTCCGCCTCGTCCGCGATGTCGAGGCGCACGCCGCCGAGGTCCGCGCGGTGGCGCAGCCCGGCCGCCGTGCTCTTGAGCGCGACGGGCCAGCCGATCTCGCGCGCGGCCGCGACGGCCTCGTCGGCGGTCCGGACGCGGCGGGCGGGCCACACGCGGACGCCGTAGCACGCGAGCAGCTCGGCGGTCGTCGCGGGGTCGAGGTCGACGGCGTCCCGGCCCGCCAGGGCGCTCTCGACGAGGGCGCGGGCGCGGCTCGCGTCGACGCCCGCGGGGCGCACCGGCGTCCCGTGGTCCGCCTCGCGCCAGCGGGCGTAGCGCACGACGGCCCCGATCGCGGCGACCGCGTCCTCGGGTGTGGAGTAGGCCGGGACCCGCAGCAGGACGTCGGACGCACCGCCCGACGCGTCGGGCGCCGGGGCCGCGAGCTCGTCGGTGAGGCCGTGGAGCCCGAGCATGCTCGCGACCGTCGTGCGGCCCGTGCGCGCCGCCGCGCGCGCGACGGCCCGGGAGAGCTCCTCGCGGCGCGGGTGCACCACGGGGACCTGGACCACCACGACGACGTCGCACGCGTCGGGCGCATAGAGCGCGTCGACCGTGGCGGCGAGCTCGTCCGACGACGCGTCCTCGGGCAGGAAGTCCGACCGTGCGACGACGAGGCCCGCCGACGACGACGCCTCCGCCACGAGCGCGGCGAGCGACGCCGAGCTGGCGAGGATGCCGACGCGGCGCCCTCCCGGGAGCGGCTGGTGCGCGAGGAGCTGGGCGATGTCGATCATGTGGTGCGTGTTCTCGGCCCGGATCACGCCCGACTGGCGCAGCATCTCCTCGAGCGTGCGGCGGGGCGCACGGGTCGAGCGCACGGCGTGGCCCGGCGGCACGACCTGGCCGGAGCGCCCGGCCGTGACGACCACGACGGGCTTGACCGACGCGAGGCGGCGCGCGATGCGCGAGAACTTGCGCGGGTTGCCGATCGACTCGAGGTACAGGCAGACCACCTGCGTCGCGGCGTCGTCCTGCCAGTACTGCATGAGGTCGTTGCCCGACACGTCGGCCCGGTGCCCCGCGGACAGGAACGACGACACGCCCAGCCCGCGTCGCGCCGTGGTCGCGAGCAGCGTGACGCCCATGGGCGCCGACTGGCTGAACAGGCCCACGACGCCGGGCAGCGGCAGGTCGTCGGCGAGCGTCGCCGCGAGCGCGGGCCGCTCGCGGGTCTCGCCCGTGCGCAGCAGGCCGTAGCTCGCGGGCCCGACGACGCGGAGCCCCGCCGTGTGCGCGACGCGCAGGAGCTCGCGCTGGAGCGCGAGCCCGTCCGGCCCGGTCTCGGCGAACCCGGCGGACAGCACGACGACGCCGCGCACCTCGAGGCGCGCGAGCTGGCGGACCGCCTCGATCGCGTCCGAGGGCGGCAGCGCCACGACCGCGAGGTCCACGGGGCCCGGGACGTCGGCGAGGGTCGCGTGCGTGCGGGGCGCCGCCCCGCCGTCGGGCCCGCCCACGCCGGCACCCACCACGTGGACGGTCACGTCGGGGCTGCGCACGAGCGCGGCCAGGGCGCGGTGCGCGAGGACGCGGTCGAGGGGCGCGCCGTCGGGGTCCTGGCCGTCGTCGACCGGCGCGCCCGGACCCACGAGCACGACGCTCGTCGCACCGAGCAGCCCCTGCATGCTCCGCGCCTCCGCGCGGTGCTCGCGGTCTGCCATGACGGCTCGCGACCGTTCCGTGGGGTCGAGGTCGACGCTCACCTGGACGAACCCGTCGTCCATCTGCTGGCGCACGTCGTACCCGGCCTCGCGGAAGACGGCGAGCATCTTGCCGTTCTGCGGCAGCACCTCGGCGGTGAAGCGCCGCACGCCGCGCTCGCGCGCCGCCGCGGCGACGTGCTCGAGCAGCACGGAGCCGAGCCCCCGGCCCTGGGCCGAGTCGGCGATGTTGAAGGCGACCTCGGCCTCGCTCGCGCCCGTGCGGTCGAAGCGCGCGACGCCGATGATGTCCTCGCCGACGTCGCCGGTCCTCTCCTCGCCGGCCGGTTCCGCGGGTCCGGCCGCGTCCTCGCGCGGGCGGACCGCGACGAGCGCGACGCGGTCGACGTGGTCGACCCGCGTGAACCGCTCCAGGTCGCGCTCCGAGAGCCGTTCCATGGGGGCGAAGAAGCGCAGGTACGTCGAGCGCTCGGACTGGCCCACGTGGAACCGCTGGAGCGCGTCGGCGTCCTCGGGACGGATGGGGCGCACGTGCGTCGTCGTCCCGTCGCGCAGGACGACGTCCGCCTCCCACTCCACCGGGTACCGGTCCGGGCCCCGCCCGGCTGCGCCGCCGTCGCTCACGCCCCCAGGCTATGCGGTGGGCGGCGCGGTGCGCCTGCGCCACCCCGGCCCGACCAGGGAGGACAATGGTCCCTCGACAGGCGACGCGACGCGGCGTGTCGGACGGTTGGCGTACCCTCGCGTGCGGCGCGCGACCGCAGCACGTCACCACCGGCGCACGCCGGCACAGATCCCGCGCCCTCGCGGCGCACCGAACGGCAGGAGCCCGCAGGCACATGGCGCGCAAGTCCTCGACCCCCTCGCTCGACCCGGCCGAGGTGAACGAGAAGATCGTCGACGTCGACGTCCAGGCGGAGATGGAGACGTCGTTCCTCGAGTACGCCTACTCCGTCATCTACTCCCGCGCCCTGCCCGACGCGCGCGACGGCCTCAAGCCCGTCCAGCGCCGCATCCTCTACATGATGGCCGACATGGGCCTGCGCCCCGACCGCGCGCACGTGAAGTCGGCGCGCGTCGTCGGCGAGGTCATGGGCAAGCTGCACCCGCACGGGGACGCCGCGATCTACGACGCGCTCGTGCGCCTCGCGCAGGACTTCTCGCTGCGCCTCCCGCTCGTCGACGGGCACGGCAACTTCGGCACGCTCGACGACGGCCCCGCCGCCTCCCGGTACACCGAGGCGCGCCTCGCTCCCCCGTCGCTCGCGATGACGGCGGGGCTCGACGAGGACGTCGTCGACTTCGTGCCGAACTACGACAACAAGCTCCAGCAGCCCGAGGTGCTCCCGGCGGCGATCCCCAACCTGCTCGTCAACGGGGCGTCGGGCATCGCGGTCGGCATGGCCACCAACATGGCGCCGCACAACCTCGTCGAGGTCGTCGCCGCGGCACGCCACCTCGTCGCGCACCCGGACGCCGACCTCGACGCGCTCATGCGGTTCGTCCCCGGCCCCGACCTGCCGACGGGCGGCAAGATCGTCGGTCTCGACGGCGTCCGCGACGCCTACCGCACGGGCCGCGGCACCTTCCGCACGCGCGCCACCGCCCGCGTGGAGAACCTCACCGCGCGCCGCAAGGGCATCGTCATCACCGAGCTGCCCTACCTCGTCGGCCCGGAGAAGGTGATCGAGAAGATCGCCGAGGGCGTCAAGACGAAGAAGATCCAGGGCATCACCGCCGCGACCGACCTCACGGACCGCGAGCACGGGCTGCGGATCGTCGTCGAGGTGAAGACGGGCTTCAACCCCGAGGCCGTGCTGGAGCAGCTCTACAAGTTCACGCCGCTCGAGGACTCGTTCGGCATGAACAACGTCGCGCTCGTCGACGGGCAGCCGCGCACGCTCGGCCTGCGCGAGATGCTCTCGGTCTGGGTCGACCACCGCATCGACGTCGTGCGCCGGCGCTCCGCCTACCGGCTGCGCAAGCGGTCCGAGCGGCTCCACCTCGTGGACGGCCTGCTCATCGCCATCGTCGACATCGACGAGGTCATCCAGGTGATCCGCTCGTCCGACGACGCCGCGACGGCCCGCGGACGCCTGCAGACCGTGTTCGACCTCTCCGAGCCGCAGGCGGAGTACATCCTCGAGCTCCAGCTCCGCCGCCTCACCAAGTTCTCGCGCATCGAGCTCGAGAAGGAGCAGGAGACGCTGCGCCGCGAGATCGAGGAGCTCCAGGAGATCCTCGGGAGCGACGCGAAGCTGCGCGCCGTCGTGTCGGCAGAGATGGCGGACGTCGCCAAGACGTACGGCACCCCGCGCCGCACCATCCTCCTGGAGTCGGCCGGCGCCGCGCCGACCACGACCGCGGCCGTCCCGCTCGAGGTGGCAGACACGCCCTGCTGGGCGCTGTTCTCCGCCACCGGTCTGCTGGCCCGCACGAGCGACGAGACGGAGCCGGCGCGCTCCGGCCCGCGCGCCGCCCACGACGTGCTGCGCGCCGCCGTCCGCACGACGGCGCGCGGTGAGGTCGGGCTCGTCACGAGCCGCGGGCGGATGGTCCGCGTCTCCGTGCTCGACCTGCCCGCGCTGCCACCGACCGACAACGCGCCGAGCCTGTCCGGCGGCGTGCCGCTCAGCGAGGTCGTCGCGCTCGCGCCCGGCGAGGAGGCCGTGACGATCGCGTCGCTCGACCCCGACGCTCCCCCGCTCGCCCTCGGCACCGCACAGGGCGTCGTCAAGCGCGTCGCCCCCGGCGACGTGCCGAGCAACCGCGACGACTGGGAGGTCATCGGCCTCAAGGACGGCGACACCGTCGTCGGGGCAGCGCCCGCGACCGACGCGGACGAGGTCGTGTTCGTCAGCACCGACGCGTCGCTGCTGCACTTCGACGCGTCCGCGGTGCGGCCCCAGGGGCGCGCGGCCGGCGGCATGGCCGGCATCCGGCTCGCGGACGGCCACCGGGTCGCGTTCTTCGGCGTCGTGCCGGCTGACGTGCGCGACCTCGGGGTCGTCGTCACCGTCGCCGGGTCGTCAGGCGCCCTCGCGGGCACCCAGACCGGGGCCGGCAAGGTCACGCCGTACGAGCTCTACCCCGGCAAGGGCCGCGGCACCGGCGGCGTCCGGGCACAGCGGTTCCTCAAGGGCGAGGACGCGCTGATCCTCGCGTGGGTCGGGCAGGGTCCCGCCCGTGCCACGGGCTCCGGCGGCCAGGCCGTCGACCTGCCGGAGGTCGACCAGCGCCGCGACGGGTCCGGCACGCCGCTCGCCTCGCCGGTCACGGCCGTCGGGTAGCTCGCGGACGACGGCCCCCTGGGGGAACGCCCGGGCGCCCCGAGCAGGCGTCGAGGTCGCTCGCCCTTGCGAGTGCCCGCGAGAGGCGCAGGCTCGTGGTGTGGCAGGGAACCAGGGGGGCGCCGTCCGGACGCCTCGCGACGCGGACGGGGCCGCCGGCCCCGTCGACTATCACGCCGTCTTCGCGGTCCTCACGGCGCCCAAGGCCGTGCTCTCCCCGGACCTCACGGTGCTCGACGCCAACGAGTCGCTGCTGCGCACGATCGACGTGCCCGCGAGCGCCGTCGTCGGCCGCCACTACCTCGACGTGTTCCCCGCTCACGGCCCCGACGGCAGCTCCGTCGAACGGGTCGTCCGGTCGCTCGAGAGGGTCGCACGCACGGGCCGCCTCGAGATGATCGGGCCGCACAGGTACGACCTCCGCCGCCCCGACGGCGGGTGGGCCGAGCGGTGGTGGATCACGACCAACCTCCCCGTCCTGGACGCGGGCGGTCGGGTGTCGGCCGTCGTGCACCGCGCCGAGGACGTGACGAGCGTCGTGCTCGCGCGCGGCCCCGCGGCGCCCGACACCGGCCGGGGCGAGGTGAGCGACTGCCCGGACGCGATGTCGCTCGTCGACCGCGCGCTGCTCCTCGGCTCGTCGGTCGACCGCTACGCCGAGGTGATCACGCGCGAGCGGAGCGCGTCGCTCGCGATCCAGGACTCGATCCTCACCCCGCCCCCCGACATCCCGGGGCTGGCGATCGACGTGCGCTACCGGCCGGCGGTCCCCGAGGTGCACGTCGGCGGCGACTGGTACGACGCGTTCGTGCACCCCGACGGCGAGACGACCGTCGTCGTCGGCGACGTGACCGGGCACGACGTCGCCGCCGCGGCCCACATGGGCCACCTGCGCGGCGTCCTCCGCTCCGTCGCCTTCGCGACCGACGCCGGCCCTGCCACCGCGCTCGACGCCGCCGAGCAGACCGCCGAGGGGCTCGGCCTCCAGGCGCTGGCGACGGTCGCCGTCGCGCGCATCGGCGCCCCCGGACCTGCCGGACGGCGCGCGGTCCGCTGGGCGAGCGCCGGGCACGTCCCGCCGGTCGTGCGCCGCGCGGACGGGACCGCGCACCTGCTCACGGCGCGCCCGTCGCCCATGCTCGGCGTCGGGCTGGGCGGCCCGCGCACCGAGCACGAGGCGTCGCTCGACCCGGGCGACACGCTCCTGCTCTACACCGACGGGCTCGTCGAGCGCCGGGACCGGTCGTTGCGCGAGGTGCTCGACGAGCTCCCGGGCCGGGTCGAGGGGCTCGGCGACGTGGCCCCCGAGGAACTGCTGGACGCGCTCCTCGCGGAGCTCGTCCCCCACGGCGCCCAGGACGACGTCGCCCTCGTCATGGTGCACGTCGACGACGGGGAGCCTTCCACCGGGCCCGATGTCTGACCGTCCCCCGGTCGCTGCACCGATCCGGTCGTGGGAGGTACTGCCAGAACCCTGTAGGAGCGGGACTCCCAGGAGTACGCGCACCCGGTGTCGAATGGTGATCGCACCCAGTTCCCCACCGGCAACGGAGAGCTCCTTGAAGGCCACCGTCATCTACGGCGCGCGCGACGTCCGCGTCGAGACCCGCCCCGACCCGACGATCGTCGAGCCGACCGACGCGATCGTGCGCGCGGTGCGCGCGTGCGTGTGCGGGTCCGACCTGCACCCCTACCGTTCCATGCCGCACACCGACCAAGGCGTCCCGATCGGGCACGAGCTCCTCGGCATCGTGGAGGAGACCGGTTCTGCCGTCACGACCGTCCGCGCGGGCGACCTCGTGATCGCGCCGTTCGCGTGGTCGGACAACACGTGCCCCGTGTGCCGCGACGGCTTCCAGACCGCGTGCCCGCACGGCGGGTTCTACGGCAACCCCGGCGACGTGGGTGGCCAGCAGGCCGAGCTCGCGCGCATCCCGCTCGCGGACGGCAGCCTCGTCGCCGTGCCGGACGTCGACGAGACGAGCCCGCTCCTCCCCTCGCTGCTCACCCTCTCGGACGTGTACCTCACCGGCTACCACGCGGCGCACATGGCGCGCGTCTCCGCGCAGACGACCGTCACCGTCATCGGCGACGGCGCCGTCGGGCTGTCCGCCGTGCTCGCCGCACGGCAGATGGGCGCCGAGCGCATCATCCTCATGGGCCGCCACACGTCGCGGACCGACCTGGGGCGCGAGTGGGGCGCGACCGACGTCGTCGCCGAGCGGGGCGCCGAGGGGATCCAGCTGGTCCGTGACCTCACCGGCGGCCTGGGCAGCCACGTCGTGCTGGAGGCCGTCGGGCACATGCCCGCCTACGAGCAGTCCTACGGCGTCGTGCGCGCGGGGGGCGTGATCAGCCGCGTCGGCGTCCCGCAGTACGAGGACGCACCGGTCGGGTTCGGCTCGCTCTTCGGCCGCAACATCACGCTCACCGGCGGGCCCGCACCCGTCCGCGCGTACCTCGAGGACGCGATCCCGCAGGTGCTCCGCGGGGAGATCGACCCCGGCCGGGTGTTCGACAAGACCGTCGCGATCGACGACATCGCCGAGGGTTACGCCGCGATGGACCGCCGCGAGTCCCTCAAGACGCTCGTCGCGTTCTGAACGACGTCCTGACAGCGTTCTGAACGACGTCCTGACAGGAGGAGAGACATGAGCACCGAGAGGCAGCCGACGACGCCGACCGTGAAGGGACCCGCCTCGTGGTTCACCGGTGACGTCTGGTTCAACTCCTACTACGCGGGCACGGAGCCGTCGCGGGCGCGCCTGAACCTCGTCCGCTTCGCCCCCGGCGCGCACACCGCGTGGCACCGGCACGCCGTCGGGCAGACGCTGCACGTCACCGAGGGGTTCGGCTACGTGCAGTCGCGGGGCGAGGAGGTCGTCGAGCTCCGGCCGGGCGACACCGTCTACACGCCCCCGGGCGAGTGGCACTGGCACGGCGCGAGCGGTGACAGCTTCCTGTGCCATCTCGCGCTGTGGGAGGCGCCCGCGCCCGGCGTCGACGAGCCCGAGACGACGTGGGGCGACCTCCTCGCCCCCGAGGAGTACCCGGGCTGACGTGCCCCCGCGCGGGTGGGAGGCCACGGCACTCCCGCCCGCGCGGCCCGCCGTCGTCCCGACGTACCGTGAAAGACGTGGAGGCCATGGACAACCGTTCCGAGGTGCGCGAGTTCCTCATGAGCCGCCGGGCCCGGGTGACCCCCGAGCAGGCCGGCATCGAGACGTTCGGCGGCCGTCGCCGCGTCGCGGGGCTGCGCCGCGACGAGGTCGCCCGGCTCGCCGGCGTGAGCGTGGACTACTACACGCGGCTCGAGCGCGGAAACCTGCGGGGCGTGTCCGACGTCGTGCTCGAGTCGGTGGCGCGTGCCCTGCTCCTCGACGCGGCCGAGCGCGAGCACCTGCTCGACCTCGCGCGCACCGCGAACCCCGTCGGCGCCCGCCCGCAGCGCGGCCACGGCGACACCCCGGTACGCCCCGAGCTGCAGTACCTGCTCGACGCGATCACGACGGCGCCCGCGTTCATCCAGAACAACCGCATGGACCTCGTCGCGGCCAACGCGCTCGGGTACGCGATGTACGCGCCGATGACCGCGGGCTCCGCGCGCCCGGCGAACTTCTCGCGGCACATCTTCCTCGACCCCGCGTCGCACGACTTCTACCCCGACTGGGACCGCGCGGCGTGGACGAACGTCACGATCCTGCGCCGCGAGGCCGGCCGCAGCCCGCACGACCGGCGCCTCCAGGCCCTCGTGGGCGAGCTCTCGACGCGGAGCGAGCGGTTCCGCGAGCTGTGGGCGTCCCACGACGTGCGCCGGCACTACGCCGGGCAGAAGACGTTCCGCCACCCCGTCGTCGGGGACCTCGAGCTGCACTACCAGACGCTCGAGCTCCACGGCGACCCCGGGCTCGGCATGACCGTGTACACCGCGACCCCCGGCTCCCCGACCGAGGAGTCGCTGCGCCTGCTCGCGTCCTGGGCGGCCGCCGAGGCCCCGGCCACCGCGCCGTCGCGCACCGACTGAGAGGAACCCATGGACCTGGACGACCTGCTGGCCGAGCTCGACGCCGGGCGGACGATCCCCGGCGGCTCGCCGCTGCACGCCGTCATGCACCGCACCAGCCAGGAGGCGCTGCGCATCGCCGGCGAGCTCAACGGCGCGTACCGCTCGCCCGAGCGCGTCCGCGAGCTCCTCGCGGAGCTGACGGGCAGGCCCGTGCACGAGTCCGTGACCCTCTTCCCGCCGTTCACGGCCGACTTCGGCAAGAACATCACCCTCGGCCGGGACGTCTTCCTCAACTCCGGCTGCCGATTCCAGGACCAGGGCGGCATCACCGTCGGGGACGGCTGCCTCATCGGGCACAACGCCGTCCTCACGACGCTCAACCACGACCTCGACCCGGCCCGGCGCGCCGACATGCACCCCGCGCCCGTGGTCCTCGGCCGCAACGTGTGGCTCGGCGCCAACGTGACCGTCCTTCCCGGGGTGACGATCGGGGACGACGCCGTCGTCGGGGCCGGCTCCGTCGTCACCCGGGACGTCCCCGCACGCACCGTCGTCGTCGGCACGCCCGCGCGCGTCGTCCGCTCGCTCGACGCCTGAGGTCGGATCAGCGGCAACCGGATCAGCGGGCACCGGCGAGCGTCACGTCGATGCCCACGCGGCGCCGCCCTTCTCCTCGACGGGGGCCGGCGTGGCGCGCTCCCGGCGCAGCACGCCGAGGACGAGGAGCACCTGCCCGACGACGTAGGTGAGCATCACCCAGAAGCCGTGCGCAGGAAGGGCGTACCACGGCGCGAACGCGTTGAGGGCGATGAGCGCGTCGGACACGAGGAACACCGCCCCGCCGACGGCCGCGAGGCGGTCGACGCCCGTCGCCGTCACGGCCATCAGCACGAGGCACGCGCCGTACACGACGACCGGGACGAGCAGCGACCCGGCACCGGGCGCGCACGCGACGACGAGTGCGACGAAGGCGAGCAGGTACGGCGCGAGCGCGAGCGGGCGACGCAGCACCGACCCCGCGCGGAAGGGCCAGAACGCGAGTGCGTACGTCACCTGGGCGCACAGGAAGAACCCGACCATGACGAGGAACGCCGTGTCGCCGTCGGCGAGGTCGGGGGCCGTGTCGCCGAGCCACGAGAAGCCCAGCGCGACGAGCGTGAGCCGGACCAGCCGCGAGCGCCGGCCCGGGCCGTCGCCGTCGCGTCGTCCGCCGTCGCGTCGTCGCGTGGCGAGCCACAGGCAGGCCGCGAGGAGGGGCATGAGGAACCACTGCGACGCGTCGGCGAGCGTCGAGGCGCCCGCGAGCTGCGCGGCGAGGTGGACGAGGGTGAGCAGGGCGAGCGCGCCCCACGCGGCGAGCATGGGTGTCGGGACTCCTTCGGTGGTGCTGCCGGCACCGTTGCCGGGACGAGCGATTGTAGGCCCGGGAGTCCTCACCGCCGGGCGACGTCGTCGGGAGCCCCTGCGACGACCGACTCCATTGCCGCCCGGCAGCGGGCGAGGAGCTCGGCGATGTCGGCGGGAGCGGCGCCGCGGGGATGCTCGGCCGGGAGGATCGTCAGGCGGATCGGCGGCCGGGGACGCCACCACGGCCGGCGGCCGTAGGTGAAGACCATCGGCACGACGGGCACGCCCAGCCGGCAGGCGTACACGAACGCGCCGCGCCGGAACGGCCGCAGCGTCGTGTCGTACATGACCAGCGCGCCCTCGGGGAAGAAGTGGACGCCCTGGCCGGCGTCGACGGTCCGCCGCAGTCGCGCCTCGAACGCGGAGAGCTCTCCCGGCCCGCGGGGCAGCGGGACGGCGAGCAGGTGGCTGACCAGGACGCCCGCCACGGGCAGGTGGAAGTTCGAGGGCTGCGAGACGACGGCGGCGCGCCGGCCGCGGAGCTGTCCGGCGACCCACGGGCCGTCCAGGTAGTGCACGTGGTTGGCGACCGTGACGACCCCACCGCGCTCGTCGGCGAGGTTCTCGCGCCCCGTGACCCGGAGCCCGTGGACGACGTACCCGTACCACCGCACGACGGCCATCGCGACGTCGAAGAAGACCGCGTCGAACCGGCTCCAGAGCCGCGGCGCCGCCGACCCGTGACCGCGGTCAGCGCTCATGCGAGCGCCCCGGCGCCCGGCCCGCGGCGTCGTCCCGGTCGACCGGCGCGGGGTCGACCGCGCCGCCTCCCTCGAGAACGGCCTGGCGCAGCATCTCCTCGATCTGCGGGACGCACACGTCGAGCGCGTGCTCCCGGCCGACCGCCGCGTACGCCGCACCCATGCGGGTCCTCTCCTCGTCGTGCTCGATCCAGTAGTCGATCGCGCGCGCGAGGTCTGCGGCGTCCCCGGCACGGAAGAGGCTGCGCTCGTCGAGCGCGAACTGCCCGGTCGCCGACGCACGGGAGTCGGAGATCACCGGGACGAGGCCGGTGGCGACGGCCTCGAGGCAGCCGAGCGCCTCGATCTCCGCGTCGGCGGCGTGCACGTACAGGTCGCTCATGGCCAGCACGTCCCGCAGCGAGTCCTGGGCGAGGAAGCCGATCCGCGGCGGGTGCGGCAGGCTCGCGCCCTGCTGGGCGTACCTCTCCGCGAGCGGACCGCGCCCGGCGAGCACGAGCTGGATGCGGTCGGCGTGCCGGGACCGGCCGACGGCGTCGAGGAGCACGTCCTGCCGCTTCTCGCGCGAGAGCCGCCCGGTCATGGTGATGACGAACCGGCCCGCCAGGTCGGCGCTCTTCGGCACCGTGCGCGGGACGAACCCGGGGTCGACGCCGTTGGACACCACGTGCAGGGCCGCCCGGTACCGGTGGTCGCGCAGCTCCCCGGCGATGAACCGGCTGGGGCAGTGGACGTGCCCGAACCGGTCGTAGAACGGGCGGAACACCGCGTACACGAGGTCGTTCAGCGGGGCGACCCGCCCCAGGCCGAGGCTGTAGGTGACGTTCTCCGGCTGCACGTGGAACGCGGCGGTGGACGGGACGCCGAGCGCGTCGGCGAGCCGCTTGGCCCGGGAGCCGAGCCAGAACGGTGACATGACGTGCGCGACGTCGGCCCATCCCAGGGCGTCGCGCAGCACGTCGTCGTCGGGCTGGGCGAGCACCCACCCCTGGCCAGCGATCACCCGGTTGAAGCCCGGGACGCCGAGCGCTTCGAGCCGGTAGTGCACGACGTCGTCCGCCGAGGTCTCGTGGGCGGCATCCCCCGGGCGGACGGCGCCGCGGCAGCACGCGACGCGCACCTCGTGGCCGCGCTCGCGGAGGGCGACCGCGAAGCGGCGGGCCGAGATCGTGGTCCCGTTGGTGGGATCCTCGAACTGGTCGATGACGAGCAGGACGCGCACCCGCGGCTCCCTTGCGACGCGCGGCGCGTGGTCCGCGCCTGCTGACGGGGATGCCGTCAGGCTAGGGGATCACCCGTGGCCTGGGCCGGACCGCCGGGCGCGTGTCGTGCCGTGCTCGCGGGGCGACCTTCCGCGCGCGTGCCCGCCGGTCAGGGCGAGGGCGCGGACGCCCCGGGCGCGTCGGCGACCAGGACGCGACCGTCGCGCACGTGCGCCGCGAAGACCGTCAACGGCCTGCGGTCCTTGCCCCCGGCGTCGAGCACCTCGCCGGTGTCGACGTCCCACACCTGCTTGAGCATGGGGGTGGTGACGGTGTCGACGTCGCGCTCCTCGCCGTCGTCGCCGGTCACGCGGTGCGTGCCGACGAGGCCGCGCGACATGACGTTGGCGCCCGAGTACGGGTCGCGCTGCTGGACGGCGCGCACGGTGCCGTCGGCGAGCCGGAAGACGGCGACCTGGGTGTCGCCCAGGAGCGCGCCGACCCCCCGCTCGGGGTCGAGGTCGTCGAGCGCGCAGATGTCGACGAACGTGCTCATCGGGCGTCCTCCAGCTCGGCACGGGCCGCGGCGAGCGCGACGTCGCGCGCGGCGCGCGGGTCGGGGTAGGCGTCGGCGTCGCCCTCGTCCGCGGGACGGACCTGGCCGCGCTCGGGGACGAACGCGAGGTCGCCGTCGATCGCCTCGGGCGCGTTGACGAACGGCGTGAACTTGCGCAGCTTGGCCGGGTCGGCGAGCGTCGCGCCCCACTCGTCCTCGTAGTCGCGCACGTGCTCGGCCATCGCGGCCTCGAGCTGGTCCGCGATCCCGAGCGAGTCCTCGACGACGACGCGCCGCAGCTCCTCCAGCCCGCCCGCGCGCTCCGCGACCCACGGCGCCGTGCGCTGCAGGCGGTCGGCCTCCTGGACGTAGAGCATGAGGAACCGGTCGACGTAGCGGACCAGCGTCTCGTCGTCGAGGTCCTCGGCGAGGAGCCGGGCGTGCGCCGGCTGGGCCCCGCCGTTGCCGCCGACGTAGAGGTTCCAGCCCTTGTGCGTGGCGATGATGCCGACGTCCTTGCCGCGCGCCTCGGCGCACTCGCGCGCGCAGCCGGAGACGCCGAGCTTGATCTTGTGCGGCGAGCGCAGCCCGCGGTAGCGCAGCTCGAGCCGGACCGCCATCGCCGACGAGTCCTGCACGCCGAACCGGCACCACGTGCGCCCGACGCACGTCTTCACCGTGCGCAGGGACTTGCCGTACGCGTGCCCGGACTCGAAGCCGACGGCCGTCAGGCGCCGCCAGATCTCCGGGAGCTGGTCGAGCCGCGCGCCGAACATCGCGAGCCGCTGGCCGCCGGTGACGCGCACGTAGAGCCCGAAGTCGTCGGCGACCTTCGCGAACTCCAGGAGCTGGTCGGCGCGCACCTCTCCCCCGGGCATCCGCGGGATCACCGAGTACGTGCCGTTCTTCTGCAGGTTCGCCATGACGTGGTCGTTGGTGTCCTGCAGCGCGGCCTGCTCGCCCTCCAGGACGTGCCCGCGACGCAGCGTCGAGAGGATCGACGCGACCGTCGGGCGGCAGACGGCGCACCCGCGTCCCGTCCCGTGCGCCGCGACGACCTCGGTGAACGTACGCAGGCCCCCCTCGCGGACGAGCCGGTACAGCGTGGCGCGGGACATCGCGAAGTGCTCGCACAGCGCGTCCGAGACCGTGACGCCCGCCCGGGAGAGCTCGGCGTTCAGCAGCTTGGTGAGCGCGGGCACGCACGACCCGCACACCGTGCCGGCCGTCGTGCACTCCTTGACCTGACCGATCGTCCGGCACCCGTGCTCGGTCACGGCCGAGCGGACCGTCCCGGCGTCGACGTTGTTGCACGAGCAGACGACGGCCTCGTCGGGCAGCTCGGTGTCGGCCAGGCCCTCGCCGTCGGGCGCGATGACGGCGGCGGGGTCGGCGCCGAGCGGGCGACCGAGCAGGGGCCGCAGCGCGGAGTAGAGCTCGATGTCGCCGACGAACACGCCGCCGAGCAGCGTCGTCGCGTCGTCCGAGAGCACGAGCTTGCGGTAGCGGCGGTGGATCGGGTCGACGAACGACACCTCGAGCGCGCCCGCGCTCACGGCGTTCACGTCGCCGAACGACGCGGCCTCGACGCCCACGCCCTTGAGCTTGGTGCCGTCGTCGGCGCGGCGGTGCACGCGCTCGCCGCCCAGGAAGCGGTCGACGACGACGTCCGCCATGTCGTTCCCCGGCGCGACCAGGCCCGCGCACACGCCGTCGACCGACGCGCACTCGCCGATCGCCCACACGCCCGGGTCGGAAGTCTGGCACGCCTCGCCGACGACGACGCCGCCACGCTCGCCGATGGCCAGGCCGGCCTCGCGCGCCACGCGGTCGCGCGGGCGGATGCCCACGGAGAAGACGACGACGTCGGTCGGCAGGGCGGACCCGTCGGTCAGCTCGACGGACCCCACGGACCCGTCGCCCGCGGGCAGGAACCGGTGGGCGCCCGCGCCCGTGCGCACCGAGACGCCGAGGTCCTCGATCAGCAGGCGCAGCATCTCACCGCCGCCCTGGTCGAGCTGGACGCTCATGAGGCGGTCGGCGAACTCCACGACCGTGGCCTCGGCACCCAGCCGCTGGAGCGCCGCCGCGGCCTCGAGACCCAGCACGCCACCGCCGACGACGACGCCGCGCACCGCCCGGCCCAGCGTCCGCTCGCGCAGGCGCACCCACTCCGCCAGCCGCTCGACGTCGTCCAGCGTGCGGTAGGTGAACAGCCCAGGCAGGTCCGTGCCCTCCGCGCGCGGCGTCCACGCCCACGATCCCGTCGCGAGCACGGCGCGGTCGTAGTGGACCTGGCGGCCCGAACGCGTCGTCACGACGCCCGCCGTGCGGTCGAGCGACGCGACCGCGTCGCCCGTGACGAGCGTGACGCGCGGGTCGTCCCACACGGCGCCGTCGAGCGTGAGCGCCGGGGCGTCGCGCGTGTCGAACCACTCCGACAGGTGCACGCGGTCGTACGGCTCGTGCGGCTCGTCGCCGATCACCGTGAGCGACCAGCCGCCCTCGGGGTCGCGCGAGCGCAGGCCCGCGACCAGGCGGTGGGCCGTCATGCCGGCGCCGACCACGACGATCCGGTCGCCGTCCAGGGGACCGCCTGCGGCGGGCGCGTCCGCGTCCGACGGGGCGTGAGAGAGGGGGGCCACGGGGAGCACTTTCGAGAGGCGGGGGCTGCGTCGAGGTCCCGGTCGGTGTGCGACCGGAACCCTGCTCCCGACCCTAGGGGAGGTGGTCCGACCACATCAGCCGTCTGGGACCAAGGTCCTCACTACCCCCATCGAAGGCCATCGCGTGCTGCCCCGGTGCGGTCGGGACGGCACGACGCCGGGGGCCCAAGAGGGGGGGGGGGGGGGGGTTGGGGG
>NZ_JBGNYC010000072.1:0-17105 GCF_051844275.1 Cellulosimicrobium sp. CpK407 | reverse complement strand
AACCACCCGCGGGGAGGACTGCCGTCAGGCGGCGTCGTCCTCCAGCAGCTTCGTCGTCTTGGACTGGTCCAGCGGGATGCCGGGGCCCATCGTCGTCGTCAGCGTGGCCTTGGTGATGTACCGGCCCTTCGAGGACGACGGCTTGAGACGCAGGACCTCTTCGAGGGCCGCCGCGTAGTTCTCCACGAGCGCCTTCTCGTCGAACGAGACCTTGCCGATGATGAAGTGCAGGTTCGCGTGCTTGTCGACGCGGAACTCGATCTTGCCGCCCTTGATGTCGGACACGGCCTTCGCCACGTCCATCGTCACGGTGCCGGTCTTCGGGTTCGGCATGAGACCACGGGGACCGAGCACCTTGCCCAGGCGGCCGACCTTGCCCATGAGGTCCGGCGTCGCCACGGCGGCGTCGAAGTCGGTGTAGCCACCGGCGACCTTCTCGATGAGGTCGTCGCCGCCGACCTCGTCGGCGCCGGCCGCACGGGCCTCCTCAGCCTTCGCCGCGTTCGCGAAGACGATGACGCGGGCCGTCTTGCCCGTGCCGTGGGGCAGGTTGACCGTGCCGCGGACCATCTGGTCCGCCTTGCGCGGGTCGACACCCAGGCGGAACACGACCTCGACGGTCGCGTCGTACTTCACGGTCGACGTCTCCTTGGCGAGACGGACCGCCTCGAGCGGCGCGTAGAGACGCTCGCGGTCGATCTTCTCCTCGGCGTTGCGGTACGCCTTGCTGCGCGTTGCCATCTGCTTCTCCTTCTGCAGTCGTGGTCTGCGGGTCCGCGCGGACCCTGCCACTGCCGTCCACGGTCGTGGACGGACGGTCTTGGTGTGCCGAACCCCGGATCGCTCCCCAGGAGGTCGTGACCGTGGGGAACGATCCAGGGGTCGGCGGGGAGGGGCGTCAGCCCTCGACGGTGATGCCCATCGAGCGGGCCGTGCCCGCGATGATCTTCGACGCGGCGTCGAGGTCGTTCGCGTTGAGGTCCTCGAGCTTGGTCTGGGCGATCTCGCGCACCTGGTCGGCGGTGATCTTCGCGACCTTGACGGTGTGCGGCGTGGCCGAGCCCTTCTGCACGCCCGCGGCCTTCTTGATGAGCTCCGCGGCCGGCGGGGTCTTCGTCACGAACGTGAACGAACGGTCCTCGTAGACCGTGATCTCCACGGGGATGACGTTGCCGCGCTGCGACTCGGTCGCCGCGTTGTAGGCCTTGCAGAACTCCATGATGTTCACGCCGTGCTGACCGAGCGCGGGGCCGATCGGCGGGGCGGGCGTCGCCGCACCGGCCTGGATCTGGAGCTTGATGAGGCCGGAGACCTTCTTCTTGGGAGGCATGACTCTTCCCTGTCTTTCTTCTCGTGGGCCGACGCCGTGGGCGATGACCCGGTTGCAGTACTGCGCTCACGCGCGCACGGCCGGTGCCGTGCGGCGCGTCAGATCTTGGCGACCTGGTTGAACGACAGCTCGACCGGGGTCTCCCGGCCGAAGATGGAGACGAGCACCTTGAGCTTCTGGTTCTCGACGTTGATCTCGGAGATCGTGGCGGGCAGCGTGTCGAACGGGCCGTCCGTGACGGTGACCGACTCGCCGACCGTGAAGTCGACCTCGACCGGAGCCTTCGCGGCGGCCTGGGCGGGCTTGCCGGGCTCCGGGGCGGGGGCCAGCATCGGCGCGAGCATCGAGAAGACCTCGTCGAGCGTCAGCGGCACGGGCTGGTGGGTGTGTCCGACGAAGCCGGTGACACCCGGGGTGTGGCGCACGGCGCCCCACGACTCGTCGGTGAGGTCCATGCGGACGAGGACGTAGCCCGGGATGCGCACGCGTCGGACGATCTTCTTCTGCGCGTTCTTGATCTCGGCCACCTCCTCCATGGGGACCTCGATCTGGAAGATGTAGTCCTCCATGTTCAGGCTCTGGATGCGGTTCTCCAGGTTGGCCTTCACACGGTTCTCGTAGCCCGCGTAGGAGTGGATGACGTACCAGTCGCCGAGCTGCGTGCGGAGCGTGCGCTTGAACTCCGCGACCGGGTCTTCGATGACGTCGCCGTCCTCGTCGGCGGGACGGTCGTCCTCCGACGCCTCGTCCTCCGACGCGTCCTCGTCCACCTCGTCGACCGCGGCGTCCGCGTCGGCCGTCTCGTCAGCCTCGTCGACCGCCGGGACGTCCGTGGTCTCCTCGACGTCGTCCTGGGCACCCTCGGGCTGCGTCGGGTCGACGTTCTCCGTCTGGTCCAGCGACTCCTGGGACACGAACGAACCTGCTTTCTGACGAACTGCTCGATGACTTCTTCTGGAAGCGCCGACGGCGCCCCGAGGGGCGCCGGAAGCCGTGGTGAGGCCCGGCACGACCGGGCGGAGGGGGCTCGCTAGCCGAAGACCCACATGACGGCCTTGCCGATCCCGAGGTCGAGCACGGTCACGAAGGCCATGACCACGACCACGAAGACCAGGACCACCGTCGTGTAGGTGATGAGCTCCGAGCGCGTCGGCGTGACGACCTTGCGGAGCTCGGCGACCACCTGGCGCACGAACAGGGCGATGCGCGCGAAGATGTTGGGCTTCTTGTCCGCGGACGGACGGCCCTTCTTCTTCACCTCGTCGGCGCGTGCGCCGCCTGCACCCACGGCCTCTGACGGCGATTCGCTCACTCGTTCTTCCCCATCGCTCACGTGCGGGACCTGCTCGAACCCTCGGTGCGACCCGGTGCCGGGCCGCGCGTGGTTCCCGGGAAGGTCCCACGAGAGCCACGCCGTGCAGGGTAGACAGGACTCGAACCTGCAACCTGCGGTTTTGGAGACCGCTGCGCTACCAATTGCGCCACTACCCTTCGTGCTCGACGACGCCGTACGAGCCCCCGGCCCCGGGACGAAACACGCGTCTCGGGCGCGGGCCAGCGTGGCGGGCGTCAACCACCGAGGGATCACTGTACGCGACGCGAGGCCCCTGGTCGAACCGCCGTCCACCGATCGGTGGACACGAGGTCCGGACGAACGGCCGTCGCGGGCGACGGAGCCTCGCCGACAGGCTGGTCCCATGACGACGACACCCCTCCCCACCGGCTCCCCCGCCGCGGACGCCCGGCAGAGCTGCCCGGCCGTCGAGGTCCGCGGCCTGCGCAAGAGCTACGGCGCCAAGCGGGCGGTCGATGGCGTCGACCTGCGGGTCGAGCGCGGCGAGATCTTCGCCGTCCTCGGACCCAACGGCGCCGGCAAGACGACGACCGTCGAGATCCTCGAGGGCTTTCGGCGCCGCGACGCGGGCGAGGTCCGCGTGCTCGGCGAGGACCCCCAGGCCGCCGGCCGCGCCTGGCGCTCGCGCATCGGCGTCGTGCTCCAGGACTCGCGGGACCAGGCCGAGCTCACGGTCGCCGAGATCGTCCGGCACTTCGCGACGTTCTACCCCGCGCCGCGGGACCCGGACGAGGTGATCGACGCCGTCGGGCTGCGCGAGAAGGCCCGGACCCGCACCCGCCAGCTCTCCGGTGGCCAACGGCGGCGCCTGGACGTCGCGCTCGGCATCGTCGGGCGTCCGGAGCTGCTGTTCCTCGACGAGCCGACGACCGGGTTCGACCCGCAGGCCCGCCGCGCGTTCTGGGCGCTGGTCCGCTCGTTGCGCGAGGACGGCACGACGATCCTGCTGACCACGCACTACCTGGACGAGGCCGCGCACCTGGCCGACCGCGCGGCCGTCGTGCGCGCGGGCCGGGTCGTCGCGCTCGACGCGCCCGACCGCCTCGGCGGCCCGGACGCGCGCCGTCCGGAGGTCCGCTGGCTGGACGACGGCGCCTGGCGGTCGGAGCGCACCGACTCCCCCACCGCTCTCGTCGCGTCCCTCGCCGCGCGCTTCGCGGGTCCCGACGGCGAGGTCCCCGGCCTCGCGGTGACCCGCCCGAGCCTGGAGGACGTCTACCTCGAGCTCATCGGCGAACCGGTCACGGCACCCGCCGCCCCGCCCGCCCGCACGCCCGCGCCTGACTCCCCCGACTCCCCCGGCGCGCCCGCCGGGGACCGCACGCCCGACGGCACGACCGCCGCCGTCCCCGAGGAGGCCCGCAAGTGACCACCGCCCCGACCGCCGCCCGGCCCACGCGCTCCGCCCGACCCGCCGCCCTGCCCGGCGCCGGCCGGCTGGGGATCGAGCGCACCCGCGCGGAGCTGCGCGCGTTCTTCCGCGAGCGCGACGCCGTGATCTTCATCTTCACGTACCCGCTCATCATGCTCGCGATCTTCGCGACGGTGTTCGACGGGCAGGACCAGGGCACGGCCGCGTACTCCGTGCCGTTCGCGCAGTACTTCCTGCCCGGCATGATCGCGACCGGCGTCATGCTCACGAGCTTCCAGTCGCTCGCGATCTCCATCGCGGTCGAGCGCGACGACGGCTCGCTCAAGCGGCTGCGCTCCACCCCGCTGCCGCCGTCCGCGTACTTCTACGGCAAGGTCGGGCTCGTCCTGCTGACGTCGGTCGTGCAGACCGCGCTGCTCCTCGTGCTGGCCGCGACGGTCTACGACGTCCCCATGCCGTGGGAGATGCCCGACGGCGGCGCGCGGCTCGCGACGTTCGCGTGGGTGTTCGTGCTCGGGTGCGCCGCGGGCGCGGTGTGCGGGGTGGCGTTCTCGTCGCTGCCGCGGTCCGGCAAGTCCGCGACGGCGGTCGTCACGCCCGTCGTGCTCGTGCTGCAGTTCATCTCCGGGGTCTTCTTCGCGTTCTTCGCGCTGCCGTCGTGGATGCAGACCGTCGCGTCGCTGTTCCCCCTCAAGTGGATGGCGCAGGGCATGCGCTCGGTGTTCCTCCCGGAGCAGGCGGCGGCGCTCGAGCCGTCGGGGTCGTGGCAGCACGGCGCGACCGCTGCTGTACTGGTCGCATGGCTGGTCGTGGGGCTCGTGGTCGGTGCACGCTCGTTCCGGTGGCGGCGCCGTGACGACGGCTGAGACGCCGTCGCCGGGCGGGGCGGTCGCGGGGGTGGTCGACACCGCCGACGCCGCGACCGCCCAGCTCGACGGCACGTGGGCGCGCGACGTGCGCTGGTGGGACGTGGCGTTCACCGTCATCGTCGTGCTCAGCGCGCTCGCGCTGCTCACCGCGGACGTCCGCGGTACGGCGCTCGCGGTCTCGCTCGCGGCGGTCGCCGTGATCCTCGTCGGGTACCTCGGCTGGGGACGACGGGCCGCGCGGACGCGGGACCAGGTGACGGCCCACGTGTACCTCGTCGTCGCGGTCGCCTGCACGCTCGTCGTCGTCGGGCAGGACGCCCTCGGCACGCTCCTGCTGTTCGCGGTGTTCACGCAGATCTGGATGCTCTCGGAGCACCTGTGGGCACAGGTGGTGCTGTGCGTCGCGCTCGCCGCGGGCACCGCGCTCGCGCTCGCGTTCGACCCGGCGACGGGCCGGGTCGAGCCGGACGAGCTCGCGAGCTCCGCCCCGCAGATGGGGGTCGCGCTCGCGTTCGCGCTGAGCCTCGGGCTGTGGACGGCGCACACGATGCGCCAGGCGGAGCGGCACGCCCGTCTGGTCGACGAGCTGCGCGCGACGCAGGCCGAGCTCGGCCGCGCCTCCCACGAGGCGGGGGTGCTCGCCGAGCGCGAGCGCGTCGCCCAGGAGATCCACGACACGCTCGCGCAGGGGTTCACGAGCGTGGTCATGCTCGCGCAGGCCGCGAGCGCCGACCTCGACCGGGGCGCCGCCGACGCCGCGCGCGAGCGGCTCGCGCTCGTGGAGTCGACGGCGCGCGACAACCTCGCCGAGGCGCGCGCGCTCGTCGCCGCCTCGGCCCCCGCACCGCTGCAGGGCGGCACGCTGAGCGAGGCCCTGCGCCGGCTCGCGGGCCGGTTCGCGGAGGAGACCGGGACGCGCGTCGAGCTCACGGCGCCGGAGGCCCTCCGGCTGTCGAGCGCGGACGACGTCGTCCTCCTGCGGTCCGCCCAGGAGGCGCTCGCGAACGTCCGGCGGCACGCGGCTGCGGCGGCCGTGCGCGTGGACCTCCGGCAGGACGCGGAGGGGACGGTCCTCGAGGTGTCCGACGACGGGCGCGGCCTGCCCGCGGACGCGCCGGGGTTCACCGAGGGCTACGGGCTGCGGGGCATGCGGGAGCGCGTGGCGGCGGAGGGCGGGAGCCTCGAGGTGGGGCCGGCTCCCGGCGGCGGGACGCGCGTCGCGGTGCGCCTGCCCGCCGGCGCGTCGCCGGACGGACCGGCCACGGGCGCGCGCGCGACGACGCGGGCGGGAGACGTGCGATGAGCCCGACCGGGGACGGCGTCGTCCGGGTGCTCGTCGTGGACGACCACCCGGTCGTGCGCTCGGGGATCACCGGCATGCTGGCCGCCGAGCCCGACCTGGAGGTCGTCGGCGAGGCGGGCGACGGCGAGCAGGCGGTGGCGCTCGCCCGCGAGCTGGCGCCCGACGTGGTGCTCATGGACCTGCGGATGCCCGTGCTCGACGGCGTCGGCGCGACGGCGGCCATCGTCGGCGCGCCCGGCCGGGGCGCGGGGCGCGGCGGCGCCGCCGGCGGCCCGCGCGTCGTCGTGCTCACGACGTACGAGACCGACGCCGACATCCTGCGCGCGGTCGAGGCGGGGGCCACCGGCTACCTGCTCAAGGACACGCCCCGCGACGAGCTGGTCGCGGGGGTGCGCGCCGCGGCACGCGGGCAGACCGTGCTCGCGCCGAGCGTCGCGACCCGGCTCGTCACGTCGGTCCGCGGGGCGGACCGGCTCACGGACCGGGAGGTCGAGGTGCTGCGCCTCGTCGCGCGCGGGCTGTCGAACGCGGCGGTCGGGCAGGAGCTGTTCATCGCGGAGGCGACCGTGAAGACGCACCTGCTCCGCGCGTTCGCCAAGCTCGGGGTGGACGACCGGACCGCCGCGGTGACGGTCGCCATGCAGCGCGGGTTCCTCACCGGGACCTGAGCCGACGTCGCGCGGGGCGGGGCCCGCGCCGGGGGCGGACCGCCGTCGGGACCCGGCCCGTGCCGACGCGCGGGCCGGGTCCGCGTGACAGACTCCCCGTGTGCGAGACCTGGCGATGCTTCCCAAGGCCCACCTGCACCTGCACTTCACCGGGTCGATGCGCCCGGAGACGCTGCGCGACCTCGCCGCGCAGTACGGCGTGCGGCTGCCGCACGCGCTCGTCGACGGCGACCCGCTCCGGCTCCCCCCGACCGAGCGCGGCTGGTTCCGGTTCCAGCGCCTGTACGACGCCGCGCGCGCGTGCGTGCGCTCGGAGGCCGACATGCGCCGCATCGTGCTGGAGGCCGCGCAGGACGACGCGGCCGAGGGGTCGGGGCGCCTCGAGATCCAGGTGGACCCGACGTCGTACGCGCCGTTCGTCGGCGGCATCACCCCGGCGGTGGAGATCGTGCTCGACGCGGCGCGGTCCGCGAGCGCCGCGACGGGGACGGAGGTCGCGGTGGTCGTGGCGGCGTCGCGCATGCGGCACCCGCTGGACGCGCGCACGCTCGCGCGCCTCGCGGCGCAGTACGCGGGCGAGGGGGCGGGCGAGGTCGTGGGGTTCGGCCTGAGCAACGACGAGCGCCGCGGGGACACCGCGGAGTTCGCGCGCGCGTTCGCCATCGCGCGGCGCGCCGGGCTCGCGTCCGTGCCGCACGGGGGCGAGCTGCTCGGGCCGGCGCACGTGCACGAGGTGGTGCGCGAGCTCGTCCCGGACCGGCTGGGCCACGGCGTGCGGTCCGCGGAGGACCGGCACGTGCTGGACGACGTCGTGGACCGCGGGATCGCGCTCGAGGTGTGCCCGGCGTCCAACGTCTCCCTCGGGGTGTACGAGGACGCCGGTCAGGTGCCGCTCGGGGCGCTCGTCGACGCCGGGGCCCGGGTCGCGCTCGGCGCGGACGACCCCCTGCTCTTCGGGTCCCGCCTCGTGGCGCAGTACGAGACGGCGCGCCACGAGCACGGGTTCTCCGACGACGAGCTCGCCGCGCTGGCGCGGTCGTCGATCCGGGCGAGCCGGGCGTCGTCGGGCACGAAGGAGCGCCTGCTGGCCGGCGTCGACGACTGGCTCGCGGGAGCCTGACCGGCCGCCTCCCCTTCTCATGTGCGTCTCATCCTGCTCTCGGATACTGGGGCCATGACTCGCCGGACCGTCGCGTGGCTCGTGGGGGTGCTCGTGCTCGCCCTCGGGGGCGCGGCCGCCGCCGGTGCGCTGGCCGCGCGCCCGCAGGACCGGGAGATCGGGGGCGCCGTGGTCGTGACGCCCGCCCCCGCCGCGCCGAC
Source organism: Cellulosimicrobium sp. CpK407 (assembly GCF_051844275.1). NCBI lineage: Bacteria > Bacillati > Actinomycetota > Actinomycetes > Micrococcales > Promicromonosporaceae > Cellulosimicrobium > Cellulosimicrobium sp. CpK407. The sequence continues at coordinate 8,889 of NZ_JBGNYC010000072.1, read as the reverse complement.
GACCACGCCCGCCCCCTCGCCGACCGCCTCCGACGACGACCCCGACGGGGACGACCACGACGGGGACGACGACGGGGACGACGACGACCGCGTGACGCCCGCCCCGCCGTCGAGCGACGACGACGATGACGACGACGACGACCGCAGCGGCTCCGACCGGGGCGACGGGTGAGCCGCCGGACGCGCCGCGCGGGGCTGACCGTCCGCACCCGCATGCTCGCGGCGTTCCTGGGGCTCTCCGCCCTCGCGCTCCTCCTCGCCGGCGGCGCGGCCTGGTTCCTGCAGCGCGGGCAGATCGACGCGCGCATCGACGAGAGCCTGACCCGGAGCGCGAACGAGCTCGCGCAGCTCGCGGAGTCCGGGGTGAACCCCGTCACGGGCGAGCCCTTCACGTCCGCCGAGGACGTCGTCGTCGCCTCGATCCAGCTCACGGTCCCCGCGCACAACGAGGGCATCCTCGGGCTGCGCGAGGGCCGGACGCCGCTCGTCTCGCAGCAGGAGGTGCGGCTGCGGCTCGAGGACGATCCCGAGCTCGTCGCCACGCTGTCCCCGCTCGCGTCGGGCGACGACGTCGTGCTGCGCTCCCCGCGGACCGCGACGGCCGAGTACCGCGCCCTCGTCGCCCCGGTCCACACGGTCGGCGGCGCGGGCGCCGTGGCCGGCCAGGAGCCCGCGGCCCTCGTGCTCGCCTACGACCGCTCGGCCGAGCACGCCGAGTTCGCGCAGGTCTTCCGGACCTACGCGGTCGTGGCGCTCGGCGCCCTCGTGCTCATCGGCGTCGCGGGGTGGGCCGTCGCCGGGCGCCTCCTCCAGCCGATCCGCACGCTGTCGCGCACCGCGCAGGACATCGGCGAGACGGACCTGTCCGCGCGCATCCCGGTGACCGGCAACGACGACCTCTCGGACCTGTCGCGCACGGTGAACGGCATGCTCGACCGGATCGAGGGGGCGTTCGACTCGCAGCGGCGGCTCATCGACGACGTCGGGCACGAGCTGCGCACCCCGCTCACCGTGGTCCGGGGGCACCTCGAGCTCATGGACCCGCACGACGCCACGGACGCGTCCGAGACGCGCGACCTCGCGCTCGACGAGCTCGACCGCATGAACCGGCTCGTCGACGACCTCGTGACGCTCGCGACCGCCGGTCGCCCCGACTTCGTCCGCCCGGTCGACACGGACCTCGGCCGCCTCCTCGACGACGTGCACGACAAGGTCCGGACGCTCGGCGAGCGCCGCTGGCTCGTCGACGCGCGGGCCGACGTCGCCGTGCGCGCCGACGCGCAGCGCCTCACCCAGGCGCTGCTGCAGCTCGCCGCCAACGCGGTGAAGTTCTCGGCGCCGGGGTCCGTCGTCGCGCTCGGCTCGGCGGTGTCCGACGACGGCACGCGCGTGCGCGCATGGGTCCGCGACGAGGGCGTCGGGATCGCCCCCGAGCAGCAGGCGCGCGTCTTCGAGCGGTTCGCCCAGGCCACCACGCCCGGAGCCGCCCACCCGGAGGGCGCCGGGCTCGGCCTCGCGATCGTCGCGGCGATCGCGGAGGGCCACGGCGGCCGGGTGCTCGTCGCGTCGACGCCCGGCGTCGGGTCGACGTTCACGCTGGACCTCCCGCTCGTCCCGGTTGTCGCCGCGTCCCCCGACGCGGCCGGCCCGACGCCCGGGCCGCACGGCTCCGCGCCCGGACGACCCCCCGCGCCTGCCCCGGTGGCGCCCACCGCGCCGACGGTGCCCAGCGCGCCGCCCGCCGCCACCCCGTCGTTGCCCCCGCCCGACCCCGGGCCGCCGGTACCGCCGGACGCGGCTCCCGACGACCGCCGTCCGCCCTCGTACCCCGCCCCCGACGGAAGGACCACCCGGTGAGCCAGATCCTCGTCGCCGAGGACGAGACCCGCATCGCGTCGTTCGTGGCGAAGGGACTCCGCGCGGCGGGATACGCCAGCACGACCGTCGCGACGGGACGGGAGGCTCTCGACCTCGCCGGCACCGGTGACTTCGCGCTCCTCGTGCTCGACCTCGGCCTGCCCGACCAGGACGGCTTCACCGTGCTGCGCCGCCTGCGGGAGACGGGCAACGCGATCCCCGTCATCATCCTCACCGCGCGCACGTCGGTCACCGACACCGTCGCCGGGCTCGAGGGCGGCGCCGACGACTACATGGCCAAGCCGTTCCGGTTCGAGGAGCTGCTCGCGCGCATCCGGCTGCGCCTGCGCAGCGAGCCCGCGGGCGAGGTCACGGTGCTCACGCACGGCGCCCTGAGCCTCGACCTGCGCACGCGCCGCGCGCGCACCGCCGAGCGCGAGGTCGACCTCTCGGCGCGCGAGTTCGCGCTCGCCGAGGCGTTCCTGCGCAACCCCGGCCAGGTGCTGAGCCGCGAGCAGCTCCTGTCGCGCGTGTGGGGGTACGACTTCGACCCTGGGTCGAACGTCGTCGACGTGTACGTGCGCTACCTGCGCAACAAGCTCGGCGCCGAGCACTTCGTCACCGTGCGCGGCATGGGCTACCGGCTCGCCGACGTCGCCCGCTGACCTGCGGGACCGCTGACCTGCCGGGTCCGCGGTCCCGCCTGCCGACCTGACGGGCGCGGACGCACCCCTGACACGTCGAACCCGGGCCTGCGGGTCACGAGGTGGTCCCTCGTGACCCGCGGACCCGGGTTCGGCACGGTGGCCCTGGGTGCGCCTCGGTCAGTCGGCCGACTGCGGCGACGGCGGCGTGACCGGGCTGGGCGGGGTGTTCGGCGTCTGCGGCGTGTTCGCCGTGTTCGCCGTGGGCGGGGTGTTGGGCGTGTTCGGGGTCTGGCTCGTCACGGCCGAGCCGGACGTGTCCGCCGAGCCCGCGGTGCTCGGGGACGCGGACGTGTTCGCCGTGACGGTCGTGATCGACGTCCCGTTCTGGACGTCGGTCGGGCTGGGCGTCGCGGACGTGGCGGGTGCGTCGGTCGGCGAGCCGGTCGGCGTGCTCGACGTGCTGACCTGGACCGACGGCGAGACGGTCGCCGGCTCGGGGGCGTCGAACGCGCCCTGGGCGGTCGCCACCGTCGCTCCGAGACCGACCGCGCCGAGCGCCCCGGTGACGATCCATGCGCTGCGTGCCTTCATGATCCTTCTCCTTCGTCCGATGGTGCGCACGACCCCTCGGCCGTGCATGGTCCGAGCCTCTCGGTCACGTGTGAGATGCCGAGGAGGCGCCGATGAGAGTGCTCTCAGGAACGGGGGCGGGGTCGGCGGCGACCGTCCCGGGGGCCGCGTCCAGCAGCCCCTCCGCGACCCGCAGCCACGCGTCGGCGAGGTCGCGCGTCGCCGCACCGGCCGTGAGGGACAGCACGACGCCGGCCGCGCGCGCCCGCAGGGCCGCGGGGTCGACGCGCTCGTCGAACACGGCGAGGCACCGGTCGACGAGCGCACCGACGCCCCCGTACACCGCGGGGGCGAGCGACGGGAGCACGGCGAGGTGCGCGACGAGGCACGCGAGGTCGTCGACGCGATGCCCGGGGCCGAGCGTGTCGACGTCGAGCAGGACGCCGACGCGGGCGCTGCCGGCCCCCGGCGCGGCGGGGTCGCCGGCGGCCGCCGGGACGTCGAGCAGGACGTTCGCCTCGTAGAAGTCGCCGTGCGTCGCGACGACCGGCCCGGGGTCGCGCGTCGCGACGGCCGTCCGGACCGCGCGCGCGACGCGGTCCACGCGCGCCGGGTCCAGCGCGTGCACCGCGAGCGCCGACGCCGCGTAGTGCTCGACGCGCTCGGACCACGCGGGGCGGCGGCGCAGCGTCGTCGCGCGGGCCGGGAGGGCGTCGAGCGCGCGCAGGAGCTCGCGCGGGTCGATCGCGGTGGGCTGGCCGTCCGGGCCGAGCGCCGCGAGGTGCTGCGCGAGCGACGGGCCGCGCGCCTCCTCGAGGACGACCACGCCGCCGTCGTCCCATGCGAGGCAGCGGGGGGCGTTCACGGTGGTGGACCGGAAGAGGTCGTGCCGACGGACGAGCGAGCGCGCCCGGTCGGGCCGGACGACCTTGACGTAGACCGTGCGCGCGGACGTCCGCGCGCGCAGCACCGCGCGCCGGAGCGGGCGGTAGGCGACCATCGTCACCGACTCCACGGCCTCGCCGGGCGCGAGCGCCCCGGCCGCCGCGAGGCGGCGGGCGAGCTCGCCCGCGTCGCACGCGGCGGCGAGGCCGGGCAGCAGCGGGTCGGCGGGGTGGCGCCACACGTGCACGACGCGCGGACCGTCCGCGAGGCGGACGACCCCCGCCCCGACCGCGTCCGGAGAGAGGGGCGCCGTCGTCGCGAGCAGGTACTCGGTGGCGTCCGCCGCGGCGGTGCCCCCGCCCGGACCGCCCGCGAGCGCCCGGCGGGCGACGACGTCGTACCCGACGGTGACCTCCGCGCCGGGGCGCGCGTGCACCTGGTGGACGCGCCACGTGTCGAGGCTCGCGCCGTCGGCGCCCAGCGCCACGGCGAGCAGCTCTCCCGCCTCGGGGGCGGTGAGCAGGTCGAGCCAGGCGCGCTGGTCGGGCGCGGGAGGGGCGAGCGTCATGGCCCCAGGCAACCTCGCGCGCGTGGCTCGCGGGTGAGACCGGGATGAGAGACCTCTCATCCCGGGCGCGCCGGTCCGGGATCCGTGGGGTCTTGACGGGCCGACGCACGCGTGTCAACGTACTGATGTGTTGATACAAACATCGGAGGGCCCGCAGGGCGCTGGCCTCTTCCTCCCCGCGGCGTACGACCTCGCGTGGACCGGCGCGGTCCTCGCCGTGCTGGTGGCGCTCGGCGTCGCGGTGGTGCTCGCCGTGCGGGCCGCGACGCGCGCGCCCGAGCCGTCGCTCCACGGGCTCGCCCCGGAGGACCCGGTGCGCCGCGCCGCCCGGCGGCACGCGACGACCGTGAGCGTCGCCGCGGTGACGGCCGCGCTCCTCGTCGGCGCGGGCGTCACCCAGGCCGCCGCGACCTCCGTCGGGGGCCTCGCCGAGGGCGTGCTCGTGGGCCTCTCCCCCGCGGTCGTCGGGCTCACGTTCCTCGGCGCGCACGCCGTCGGGGAACGCACCTGGCCGCGCCAGCGGACCGCCGTCCGCGCGGCCACGCTGCGGCCACGGACCGTCGCGGACGTCGCGCCCCGCGGCCTGCGGCGCCTCACCTGGTCGCTCGGGACGCTCGTCGTGCTGCTCGCGGTCGTCGGCGCGCTCACGGCGGGCGACGACGGGCGGTCGGTGACCCGCGTCCTCGGCGACACGACCTCGACCGCGAGCCCCTACCCCGGCACGTTCTACGGCGTGTGGCTCGCGCTCGCAGCCGTGCTGCTGGTCGCGGGCGCCGCGGGCGTCCTGCGGCTCGTCGCGCGTCGGCCCGCCGTCGCGCACGTCGAGGAGACGTGGGACGTCGGCCTGCGCCGCGCGTCCGCGCACCGGGTCCTGCGGGGCGCGCAGCTCGCGCTCGGGCTGACGGCCGCGGGGATGCTCTGCACCGGTGCGAACGCCGCGGCGCGGGTGGGCTACCCGGGGGCGGTCGTGCTCGTCGTCGTCGCGGTCGGGCTGGCGCTGACGGCCGTCGTGGTCGCCGTCCGGCCCGCCGCGGACCCGGACGCGTGGGCCGACGACCGCGCGGGCGCACCCGTGATGGCAGGGGCAGGTCGTGCCGCCCGCTGAGCTGCGCGTCGAGATCGACCTGCGCTCGGGGATCGCGCCGTACGAGCAGATCCGGTCGCAGGTCGTCGCGCACGTCGCCGCCGGTCGCCTGCGCGTCGGCGACCGGTTGCCGACGATCCGCGCGCTCGCCACGGACCTCGGGCTCGCGCCCGGGACCGTGGCGCGCGCGTACCGCGAGCTCGAGGCAGCCGGGGTCGTCACGACGCGGCGTCGCGCCGGGACCGTCGTGGCCGACGGCGTCTCCGCGAGCGACGTCGCCGCCCGCCACGCCGCGCACGAGCTCGTGCGCGCCGGCCGCGAGGCGGGCCTGTCCGACGACGCGATCCTCGACGTCGTGCGCGGGGCGCTGCTCCACGAGCCACCCGGGCCGGGGGACGCCGGACGCTGAACCACGGTGAACGGCGTCGAACGGCACCGGACGGCGTTGGACCACCCGCTGGACGGAGCGCCGACCGGGCGAGCGCCCGCGGTCCGGCGGTCGGCGGACGGCCGAGCCCGTCCGGCCCACCCCGACCCGTCGCTGCGTCACGACAGGGTCACGATCCGCCGACAGGCGCCCGGCACGGACGTCCGAGGCACTCGCCGGGCGCATGATGGTGCTCCGCGGCGGACGCCGCGGCACACGTGAGGGGGAACAGGTGGACGGAGCTTCCGCGAGCGCGCCGACGGGCGCTGCGACGCGCACGACGGCGGGGGACGCGGCGTGCGCCGCTCCCGCGGCAGCGGGGCGCGGACCGGGCCGACGTCGGCGCGGTACCCGCGCGGCGTCGCTCGCCGTCGTCTCCACGCTGGTCGCGGCGCTGGCGCTCGCAGGCTGCCAGGCCGGGCTGCCCGACCTCGAGCCCGGCCGGACGCCGTCGGCCACCGCGGACGGACCCGCGACGACGGCACCCGCGAGCCCGAGCCCGACGGAGACCACGCCCGAGCCGACGGAGACGCCCACGGCTGAGCCGCCCGCCACCGAGACCCCGGAGCCCGAGCCGAGCGCGCCTCCGCCCGCGCCGGAGCCGACCCCCGAGCCGCCGCCCGCACCCGTCGAGCCGGAGGAGCTCGCGCGCGGCGCGACCGGCGAGCGCGTCGTCGCCCTGCAGCAGCGTCTCGCCGACCTCGGCTACTTCATCGGCGCGCCCGACGGCGACTTCGGCGGCGGCACGCAGCAGGCCGTGTGGGCGCTGCAGAAGGCGGCCGGGCTCTCGCGCGACGGCGTCGTGGGCCCCGCGACGCAGGCCGCGCTCGACCAGGGCGTCACGCCACAGCCCCGCAGCGGGTCGGGGAAGGTCATCGAGATCGACCTCGACCGCCAGCTCCTGCTCGCCGTCGAGGACGGCCGGGTCGTCACGGTCGTCAACGCGTCGTCGGGCAACGGCGAGTCGTACGAGGCGAAGGGCCGGACCTACCGCGCGGGCACGCCGCGCGGAGAGTTCCACGTGGGCCGGCAGGTCGACGGCAACCACTCGTCGAGCCTCGAGCTCGGCGACATGTGGCGCCCCAAGTTCTTCACCGGCGGCATCGCGGTGCACGGCTCGGGCTCGATCCCGCCGTGGCCCGCGTCGCACGGGTGCGTGCGCGTCGCGAACTCGGCGATGAACTGGCTCTGGGACACCTGGCACGCCGACCCGGGCACCACGGTCCTCGTCTACTGACCCCCGGTCGGTCAGAGGGAGACGCCGACGAGGACGGGCTCCGGGACCAGATCGACGCCGAACGCCTCGCGCACGCCGTCGCGGACGGCGCGCGCGAGCTCGACCAGGTCCTCCGCGCTCGCGCCGCCCCGGTTGGTGAGCGCCAGGGTGTGCCGGGTCGACAGCCGCGCGAGGCTCGACGGGCCGTGGACGCCGAAGCCCTTGGTGAACCCGGCGTGCTCGATGAGCCACGCCGCGGACGTCTTGACGAGCGTCGGGTCGATCTCGCCGAGGCTCGGCCCCGTCGTGCGAGACGGCGTCGCCGAGCGCACCGGGTAGCGCGGCGCCTCCGCCGGGAGCAAGTCGGCCTGCTCCGCCGGGACGACGGGGTTCGTGAAGAACGACCCGGCGCTCCAGCGGTCGTGGTCCGGACCCGTCTCCCCGGGCACGGCGCCGTCGGGCGACTCGGGCGACGCGGGCGACGCGGGCGCGGCGTCCGGGCCGACGCCGTCGAGCAGCATGCCCTTGCGCGCCCGCAGTGCCAGGACGGCGTCGCGCACGTCGGCGCTCGGGGCCCGGTCGCCGACCTGCACGCCGAGCGTCCGGGCGAGCTCCGGGTACGCGACCGGGGCGGACAGCGAGCCGAGCCGGGACTGGAAGCCGACGTCGAGGACCACGTAGCGCGGGGACGGGTACCACGGGCCGTCGGGCTCGCCGTCACCGCTCACCGCGGCGCGCATGCTGCGCTTCAGCAGCGACGTGCGGTACCCGAACGCGAGCTCGCCCAGGGCCAGCGTGCGCACGCGCGACCGCCGACGGTCCCACACCCGCACGGTCGAGATCACGCCCGAGACCTCCTGGCCGTACGCGCCGATGTTCTGGACGGGCGCGGCGCCGACGGTGCCCGGGATGCCGGACAGCGCCTCGACGCCCACCCACTCCTCCGCGACCGCACGCGCGACGAGCTCGTCCCAGTCCTGCCCGGCAGGGGCGTGGAAGCTCGCGCCGCCGCACGAGTCCTCCGCGTCCACGGTGATCCCGCGGCGCAGGTCGCGCACGACCACCCCGCCGAACCCCTCGTCGCCGACGAGCAGGTTCGACCCGCCGCCGATCACGAGGAGCGGCTCCCCGGCGTCGTCCGCGGCCCGCACGGTCTCCAGCAGCTCGGCCTCGCTGTGCGCCTCGACGTACCGGTCCGCCGGACCGCCCACGCGCAGTGTCGTCAGCTCCGCCAACGAGGGCGCGCCGACGGCGTCGGGCCGCAGGCCCGGCGCGGTCCGGACGATCTCGGGCAGGTCGCGGTCGACGGGGGTGAGGGGTTCGCACGTCACCGCCCCAGCGTAGTTCGCCCCCGCCCCGGCCGGCCTCGTCACCGTTCGCACGGTCGACCTCGCAGGGTCGGGTCCCCGGCGCACCCGACCTCTGCCGCCTGCGGGTTCGGGTCCGCGGCGCAGCGGCGTCGGCGCCGGCGCCGGCGCCGGCGCGTGCGGCATTCTCGTGCGCCGGCCGCATGCAGCAGCGGGAACCGTGCGGGCGAAGCTGACACTGCGGGCAGTCGCCCGAGGCAAGCCCAGACCAGGGCGAGACACCGCAGGGCGGGGTGGGTGGTGGTGCCGCGTCGTGGCGGGCCTGGCG
>NZ_JBGNYC010000071.1:0-17168 GCF_051844275.1 Cellulosimicrobium sp. CpK407 | reverse complement strand
AGCGGAACATGCGCACGTCGACGAGCGGGTCGTCCTGGCGCAGCTCCCACCGGGCGAACGGCCACAGCAGCGCGGCGCCGAGCAGCACGAGCGCCCAGGGTGCGACCGCGGCGACGCCCTCGAGGCGCAGCAGGCTGAGGCCGCCGGTCAGCGCGAGGAGCGCGAGCGAGACGAGCACGAGGCCGACGGTGTCGAAGCGCCCGCCCGCGGGGTCGGGCGACTCCTGCACGCCGAGCAGCACGACGACGAAGCACACGACGACGAGCAGCGCCGGGACGAGGAGCACGACGCGCAGCGGCAGCGCGTCGACCAGCGCCCCGCCCGCGAGCGCGCCGACGATCGCGCCGGTCTCCAGCGCCGCGACGAGGACGCCCGCGGCCCGCGCGGTGACGGCCGCGGGGTTCGCCAGGCGTCGGGCGCGCGACCAGACGAGCGCGATCTCCAGCGGCAGCCACACGACGTAGAACCCCTGCACGGCCCACGCCACGAGGAACACCGCGAACGAGTCGGTGAACGGCAGGACGAGCGACGCGGCCGCGGTGACCGCCGTCGACCACAGGAGGATGCGACGGTGCCCGACCATGTCGCCGAGCTTGGCCAGCGCGGGCACGACGAGCGCGGACAGCATGAGCTGCGAGCCCTCGAGCCAGTTCACGTCGGCGTCGTGCACGCCGAGGTGCCGCGCGATGTCCGTGAGCATCGGCGTGTAGTAGCCCTGGAGGACGCCGCTCGTCAGCTCGACGAAGGCGAGGAACCCGACGACGCCGGCGAGGGTCGAACCCGCGAGGCGCCCGGTGAGCGAGCGAGCCATCGCTGCTCCTTTGCGTGGGGAGGCGCGCGTCGTCGCGCGCCCCGGAGGTGGGGAGCGTCAGGGTAGCCGCTCGAGGAGCGCGCGGTGGAACCGCTCGCCCCGCGCGAGCTCGGCGACCTCGACGCGCTCGTCGACGCCGTGGATGGTGGCGCGCAGCTCGGCGGACATCGCGAGCGGCGCGAACCGGTACACGGCGGGCGAGAACCGGTGGAAGTGCCGCGCGTCGGTCGCCTGCATCGTGATGTACGGGGCGGGGAGCGCGTCGGGGTGCGAGACGCCGACGCACGCCGCGAGGAGCGCGAACCGCTCGTCGTCCACGGGGGACTCCGGGGACGGCTCGCTGGCCTCGACGACCTCGATCTCGACCTGCGGGTCGGCCACGCGCCGGCGGACGCGCTCGACGGTGCCCGCGACGGTCTCGCCGAGCGCGATCCGCAGGTTGACGGTCGCGGACGCCTGCGACGGCAGGACGTTCGCGGCCGTGCCCCCGGAGAGCATCGTCGGCGCGACGGTCGTGCGGACGATCGCGGCGGCCTCGCCGCCCATCGCGGCGAAGGCCTGCGCCGCGGCGGGCGGTGCCGCGGCGAGGGTGCGCAGGGCCGCCCGCGCGGGGCCGGTCGCGCGGTCCGAGAAGAGGCGGAGCATGCGCGAGATCGCGACTGGCGTGCGGGCGGGGAAGGTGCGCGGACCGAGGCGCTCGACGGCGCGCGCGACCCGCCGGACCGCCGTCGTCGTGGGCGGGGCCGACGCGTGCCCGCCCTCGCCGCGCGCGGTGAGGCGGAGCGTCAGCACGCCCTTCTCGCCGACGCCGATCATCGCCGCGCTCCCGGGGACGAGGGGGAGCGGGGAGTCCGTGACCGCGCCGCCCTCGTCGAGCACGAGCCACGGGACCACGCCGCGGTCGCGCAGCGTCGTCGCGATCGCCGCGGCGGCGGCCCCGTACGACTCCTCGTTGCCGCCGAACGACAGGTAGACGTCCCGCGCGGGCGTGAAGCCCGCGGCCAGCAGGTTCTCGACGGCCTCGAGCACGACGACGAGGGGCCCCTTGTCGTCGAGCGCGCCGCGCCCGTGGACCCAGCCGTCGGCGACGCGCCCCTCGAAGGGCGGGTACGTCCAGGCGTCGCTCTCGTCCACCGGGACGACGTCGTAGTGCGCCATGAGCACGAGCGGCGCCTCGTCGGACCGGCCGCGCCACCGGTAGAGCAGCCCGAGGTCGGTGATGCGCTCGCGGTCGAGGTGCTCGTGGACCAGGGGGTAGAGCTCGGGCAGGAGGTCGACGAGCTCGTCGAAGGGCGCGAGCCCTCGCTCCTCCAGCTCGGCGGACACCGTGGGGATCCGGATGAGCCGGGAGAGGCGCTCGTCGGCACCGGGCCGAGGGGTCACGGGCGCGGTCGTCATGGCCCCACCCTAGAGACTCGACGTCACGAGCGGGCGACGGGGGATCTCCGTGCCGTGGCCCATGACTCCTGTACCGATTTAGTCAGACGTGGTGACTCTGGGGAGAAGGCAGCCACGGGGCATGCGGCGCATTGCGCCGAGGCAGGGAGTTCCGGGCGGATTCCGCCTCGCCACGTGTGCCGAAGGGGCAGGTGCCATCTTGACTGCGCTGTCAAGAACCGGTTTACTAGCGCCACGTCACCGTCGGCGCAGGGAGGCGTCACCCGTGGGCGCGCGGCCGGCGACCTCGCCACAGGAGGCGAGGCAGGACGCGGCCCGCCTGGCGCCTCGCCAGGCGGTCGAACCGTCCGTCGGAGGCGGCACGGGCCGCCTCACCGTGAAGGAGCACCTGCGCGATGACGCGTCAGAAGTCCGGCACCGCCGTCGGCGCCCGTGCCGAGAGGCGACCCGTCCCGCGCTGCTCCCGACGGACGACGACCGACGTCGGCCTGCGCCGTCCCGACCGCCCCGTGCGCGCGCCACGAACCACCACAAGGGAGCACCCCATGAGAAGCGTCAGAGCCCTGATCTCCGCCTTCCTGGCACTCGTGCTGAGCGCTGTCGGACTCGTCGTCGCGCCCGCGGGCGCGGCGCCGCCCGGCGACGACGTCGACACGATCACGTCGCGCCTCCGGGAGTACTACCTGGGGCAGGGCGACGACGTCATCATCGCGAACGGCATCTACCTGGCACGTACCTCCGAGGCTCTCGACTACGTCGCGTCGCAGGGTACCGACGGATCGTGGCCGGACGTCGACTACGCGGACCGGACGAGCTCCGCGAACGGTGCGACCTGGTCCGCGTACATCGCGCTCTACCGGATGCTCGCGCTCGCCCAGGCCTACCGCGACCCGGACGCCGCGGGCTTCGAGGACCCCGCCGTCCTCGCCGCGGTCGAGCGCGCACTCGTGCACTGGGACGCGGTCGACCCGGGCAACACGAACTGGTGGGAGACCGAGATCGGCGAGTCCATGGCGATGGGGCGTCTCACCGTCTTCCTCGGCGACGAGCTGAGCCCCGAGGCGAAGGCCGTCGCGCTCGAGCACAACACCGGCAGGCTCGACCCGGTCGGCGCCAACGGTGCGTGGCGCACGACGAACTACCTCTTCGAGGCGCTCGCGACCCGTGACCACGAGAAGATCGTGTCCGGCTTCGACACCATGGTCCAGACCGTCGCCGTCGACCGCTCCGGGGCGACCAACGAGGCGGTGCAGCCCGACGGGAGCTTCTGGGCGCACGGGGCGCAGCTGTACAGCGAGGGGTACGGCATGGCGCTCTTCACCAACGTGGCGCTGTGGGCCGACGCGGCGCGCGGCACGGGTCTCGCGTTCACCCGGGAGCACCTGGACACGATCGCGTTCTACGTCGTCAACGGCACGCGGTGGATGATCCGCGGCGAGGTCGGCATGCTGTACCTCGGCTATCGAGAGCCGAAGACCGTCGGCGGCGTCACGGGGTACGCCGCCGAGTTCCTCGAGCCGCTCACCAAGATGGAGCGCACGGACCCGCTGTACGCGACCGACTACCAGGAGCTGATCGACAGCATCAGGGGCACGACCCGGACCAACGGTGTCACCGGGAACAAGTACTTCTGGCGGTCGGAGTTCTCGTCCCACCTGCGCGACGGGTACGGGATCTTCACGCGGCTCAACTCGAGCCGCACCGTCGGCAGCGAGTACCGCTCCACCTTCCGCCCGGAGGTCGGCAACGAGATCGTGTGGAACGCGGCGGGCGCCACAGCGATCCAGGTGACCAACCGGGAGTACGTCGACCTCGGTCCGGCGTTCGACTGGTTCCACTACCCCGGCGTCACCGCTCCCTACGTCAAGGAGCAGACGCGTGGCACGGCCGGCCGGACGGGCAACGGAGGCAGCTTCACGGGCGGCGTCTCGGACGGCACCTACGGAGTGAGCGTGCACAGCCTCGACCGTGCCGACACCCAGGGCAGGAAGAGCTACTTCTACCTCGACGACGAGATGGTCGCGCTCGGCGCCGGTATCCGTTCGGAGTCCGACGCGCCGGTGCACACGACGGTGAACCAGGCCGTGGCGAAGGACAACGCCTCGGCCGACGGCCGACCCGTCGCTCCGGGGACCGTGGGCGCTGCGCTCGAGGGTCCGTCGTGGGCCTACAACGACGAGGTCGGCTACGTCTTCCCGGCCGGTCAGCGAGTGCTCGTCTCGAACACGGCGCAGACGGGGAGCTGGGTCGGTCAGGACCCGGTGAGCCGGGACGCCTTCACGCTCTACGTGGACCACGGCGTGCGTCCGAGCGACGCCGGCTACGAGTACGTGGTGCTCCCCGCCGCCTCCCCGCAGGAGGTCGAGGCCTATGCCGCGGCGCCCGCCGTCCAGGTGCTCCGCAACGACGCCGCGGTGCAGGCGGTGCGGCACGCCGGGCTCCGGCGCACGATGGCGACGTTCTACCAGGCCGGGAGCCTCGATCTCGGTGCCGGCCGGACGCTCGAGGTGAACCAGCCCGCGATCGTCCTCGTGGACGAGTCGGGCGAGGTCCCGGTGGCGAGCGTCGCGAACCCCGACCGGCCGGGCCTCGTCGTCTCCGTCGTGCTCGGCGGTCCGGACGGCGAGCACCGCGGCACGTTCGCCCTGGGTTCCGGCGCGAGCCTGGGCAAGACCGTCACGGCGCCCCTCTCGTCGGACGCCGGGACGGACTCGGACCTCACCGCGAGCAGCGCGCTGGAGGGGCACGGCGCGGCGCTCGCGGGCGACGGGGACGACGCCACGGCCTGGCGCTCCGACGGAGACGGGACGGCGTGGCTGACGAGGCGTCTCGCGCCGGGGGCGTTCGTCACCGGCGCCACGGTGTCGTGGGGCGACCAGCACGCGTCGCGCTTCCTGCTGCAGACGTCGCTCGACGGCGCGACCTGGACGGACCACCGGTTCGTCCAGGACGGTGCCGGGGGTCGCACCCGGCTCGAACTGACCCCGACCGCGGCCGCCTTCGTCCGCCTCGTGCTGCTGGAGGGTCCCGGCGACGACGGGTACGCCGTCCGGGAGCTCGACGTCGACTCGAGCGTGAACCTCGCCCTCGGTCGGCCGGTGACCGCCTCCGGCTCGTCGGGCGGGGCCGCCGCGAGCATCACGGACGGCAACATGGACACCCGCTGGAGCGGGAACCTCTCGGACAGCGCCTGGGCGCAGGTCGACCTCGGCTCCGTGCAGCAGATCGGCGCCGTGCGGCTGTGGTGGGAGGCATCCTTCGCCCGCCAGTACCGCATCCAGGTCTCCGACGACGGCACCGCCTGGCGCGACGCCTACGCCACGACGGGCGCGGGCAGCGACGGGGGGACGGACGCCGTCGCGGTCGACGAGCGGGCGCGCTACGTGCGCATGCAGACGGTCCAGCGCAGCACGACCCAGTACGGCGTCTCGCTGTGGGAGCTCGAGGTGTTCGCCGACGACCTGGTCGTCGACGCGCCGACCGTGCCGGCGGGCCGGGGGAACCTGGCCCTCGCCCGGCCGGTCCAGGCCGACTCGACCTACAACGCGACCGCCGGCGCCCGCAACGCCAACGACGGCAACCTCACGACGCGCTGGTCCTCCCAGCGCCAGGACGCGCCGTACACGATCGAGCGCTGGCTCCAGGTCGACCTCGAGGGAACCCGCAGCATCAACCAGGTCGTCGTCACCTGGGAGGCGGCGACGTCGAACGACTTCCGCGTCGAAGGGTCGCTCGACGGCCGGACCTGGGAGCAGCTGGCCCGGGTCGAGAAGACCTCGGCAGAGCTGCGGAACGTCGTGGACCTGCCCGAGTCCGACGTGCGCTACGTCCGGGTGATCGGCCTGCCCGTCACGAAGTACGGGCTCTCGATCTTCGAGCTCGAGGTGTACGGCGGGTACAACCTGCAGTGCGACGCGTCGCCCGTGGCCGCGGATCCCGCGTCCAGCGCGGTGGCGACGGCCAGCGTCACGCCCCTCGAACCGGACGACGAGTTCATCGCGTTCTCGCTCGACGAGTCGGTGGCGTCGGTCGTGGGCGACCCCCGCGTCCGCGACGGGCGCGTGGAGCTCGACCTGGCCACCGGCCAGGCCGGGAGGACCGCCGTCCTGGTCACGCACGCGAAGGGTGACGAGATCGCGTGGTGCGACGTGGTCGTCGCGGTCGACACGGCTGAGCTCGACCGGCTCGTCGCGCAGGCCGACGCGCTGGACAGCAGGCAGTACACGCCCGAGAGCTGGGCGCCCCTGCTGCCCGCGCTCGAGGCAGCGAAGGAGGTGGCCCGCGCGGAGGGCGCGACCCAGGGCGACGTCGACGAGAGGACGGCGGCCCTCGCGGCGGCGCTCGAGGGTCTCGTGGAGCGGGCGCCGGTGACCACGGCGCCGACCGTCGAGGTGACGGCGCGCTGCCTGGCCGGCACGGCCTACGTGGCGGTGCGCGCGACGAACACGGACGAGCAGACAGCGGCGATCGTGCTGTCGACACCGTTCGGCGACCGGACGTACGCCGCGGTCGCGCCGGGAGGGAACGCCTACCAGTCGTTCAGCTCCCGAGCGGCCGTGGTGGACGCCGGAGCGGTGAGCATCACGGCCACCGCACCCGGTCGCGAGCCGGTGACGGTCCAGGCACCGTACGAGGCCAAGCGCTGCGGCTGAGCCGCGGCGGCCGCAGCCGGGCCGTCGTGGCGGCGTCGGAGGACACCGCCGCGACGGCCCGGTCCGCTCCGTCAGAGATCCCTGACCGCGTCGTCGCGGTCACCCGTCCCGAGAGGAACCACCGATGCTTCCCCACCTGACACGACTCCGTCGCCGAGCCACGGCGGCGGTCGCCGGCGCTGCCCTCGTGGCGCTCGCCGTCGCCCCGGCCGCGGCGACGACCGAGCCCTCGCTCCGCCTCGACACGCCGCGGATCACGGCCGACGGGTCCGTGACGATCACCTATGCCGCCGGCGCGGCGGTCGGCGCGAAGAACTGGCTCGGCGTCTACCGCGACGGCGTGCTGCCGGGCGGGCCGCCCTCGCTCGACTGGCGCTACGTGCCGGACGCGTCCGGCAGCGTGACCTGGGGCCCGCAGCACCGCGCGGGCTGGACGCGCGGGGCCGCGTCGATCGGTCCGGGTGACTACGACGTCTACCTGCTCGCCGACGACGGGTACGACGTGCTCGCCGGGCCGGTCGACCTGACCGTGGAGGCGGTGCGGCCGGTCGAGCCCGCCGAGCCCAAGCCTGAGGTCGACGGCGTCAGCGAGCTGAACGTGCTCACCTTCAACCTGTGGCACGGTGGCTCGCAGATCCCGGACGGGGCGCGCGAGATCGCCGACGTCCTCCGGGAGACCGATGCGGACGTGACGTTCATGCCGGAACGCAACGACACCCCGGCGGACGTGGCGGCGCTCCTGGGGTACGACCATCTTCTCGCGACCGGCACCGGCATCGTGTCGCGCTACCCGATCCTCGAGACCGGGACGGTCGGCGACCGGTGGTCGAAGGCCGTGCTCGACGTCAACGGCACAGAGGTGGTGGCGTACGGCGGTCACCTCGAGTACCGCTGGTACACGACGTACCTGCCGCGCGGGTACGGCGGAGCGGTCCTCGGCGACTGGCCGGCCGGATGGGGCACGTGGGACCGGCTCGACGCGCCCGTGACGGACGTCGGCGCGATCCTCGCGGCGAACCTCCAGTCGGGTCGCCCGGCGTCCGCGGCCGCGCTCCTCGACGACGTCCGGGCGGAGCGCGCGGCCGGTCGCCTGGTCGTCGTGGGCGGCGACTTCAACGAGCCGTCGGCGCAGGACTGGACCGAGGCGACGGCTGACCTGTTCGACCACCACGGCGTCGTCGTCCCGTGGCAGACGACGCAGACCCTGCTCGACGGCGGTCTCGTGGACGTGTTCCGCGAGGTCCACCCCGACCCCGTGTCGAACCCGGGCTTCACGTGGCCCGCGGACAACACGCTGTTCCCCACGTCGGAGCTGACGTGGGCGCCGGAGGCCGACGAGCGGGACCGGATCGACTACGTCTTCGTGGCACCCGACGACCGCGTGGCGGTTCACGGCGCCCAGGTCGTGGGTCCGCAGTCGACGATCGTGCGCGACGAGCGCGTCGACGACGACAGCGCCGACGTGATCCTCACGCCGGACGCCGTCTGGCCTTCCGACCACAAGGCCGTCCTGGCGTCGCTGCGGGTCTGCGACGAGGCGTGCCTGCCGAGCGGGGCGCCGGAGGTCGAGGCGGTCGTGCGGTGCATGGCCGGAACCGCGCACGTGGCGGTACGGGCGACGAACACGGGCGACGCCGCGGCGGCCGTCGTGCTGTCGACCGCGTTCGGCGAGCGCGCCGGCGCGGACGTCGCGCCGGGACGCCATGCGTACCAGTCGTTCAGCACGCGGGCCGCACGGGCCGACGCCGGCACCGCGACGGTCACGGCGACCGTGGCCGGTCGGGCACCGGTGACGGTTCAGGAGGAGTACGCGGCGAAGAGCTGCGGCTGACCCGCGCCCACCGGCGCCCGTCTCAGGACGGGCGCCGGTGCCGCGTCGGCCCGGTGCTGCCCCGCACGACGAACTCGACGGACGGCAACCGGATCTCCGGCGGTTCCTTCCCCTCGACGAGCGCCACCAGCGTCTGGGCCGCGGCCGTGCCCCAGGCGACCACGTTCTGCCGGACCGTCGTCAGCGGCGGCACGATGTACGGGGCGAGCGGGATGTCGTCGAAGCCGACGACCGAGAGGTCCTCCGGGACACGGATGCCGCGGTCGGTGGCCGCGGAGATCCCGGCGATCGCCATGAGGTCGTTGCCGTAGACGATCGCGCTCGGGGGCCGCGGCAGGTCGAGGAGCTCGTGCGTCGCGCGCGCGCCGGAGCTGCCCGTGAAGTCGGCGGTCACGACGGGGCCCACGGGCAGACCGAGCTCGTCGAGCGTGTCCTCCCAGGCTCGGCGCCGCGCCTCGGTGTGGACGTAGCCCGGCACACCCATGACGTGGCCGATGTGCCGGTGGCCGAGCGAGTGCAGGTGGTGGACCGCGCGGCGGACCCCGGCTGCGTCGTCCATCCCGATGACGACGTCCGCCTCGGTGTCCGCTTCCTCGGGCGCGACGACGACGACGCTCAGCCCGAGCGCGCCGACGTCCCGGGGGCGGGTGTCCCCGGCCCGGACGTCGGTGAGGAACACGCCGTCGACGCGCGACTCGCGCGCGAGCCGCTCGTAGGCGTCGCGCTCGCCGTGCTGGTCCTTGACCACCTGGAGGACCAGCGAGTAGTTCTGCTCGGACAGGCCGATCTCGACGCCCGCCATGAAGAGCGGGAAGAAGGGGTCGGTGGCGAGGAGCTCGGGCTCCCGCCGGATCACGAGGCCCACGGCCTGCGTGCGCGACCGGGAGAGAGCGCGCGCACGGGCGCTGGGCTGCCAGCCGAGGTCGTCGGCGGCGCGCAGGATGCGCTCGCGTGCCGCTGCGCTGACGCCGGGTCGGTTGTTGAACACGAACGAGACGGCGCTCTTCGAGACCCCGGCGCGGGCCGCGACGTCACCGATCGTCACGCGCTTGGCGCCGACCGTCCGGGTGGTCCGGTCGCCGGGGGTGAGGGTCGAGTGCTCCGCTGCGTTCACCTCGTCAGGATAGCGCACGGTTTGACCCTCTGTTTAGTAGCCGTCGCGCGCGCTCTCGTCGGGGCGGACGTCGACCGTATCGCGGCTGAGAGGCGCGCTGAGCGCTGCAAGTCCGGGCATCCGCGGGGATCGACCGCGGGCAGGGGCCCGCCGTGACTGCTTGCGCCGCCCGGTTGTCCGGGTGATCTTGACGCGCGTTGTTCAAACCGGTTTAATCATCGCGTCGACGCCGTCAGGACGACGGCGTCGGCGGGCCGCCGTGCGGGGGACCGAGGGGCGGGGGCCAGAGCGACGAGCGGGTGACGAGCCCGGATGAGGAGTTGGGCGCAATGAAGCGTGGCGCACGGATGACAGCGCTGGCGACGACGGCTGCGGTGGTCCTGCCGCTCGCGGCGTGCGGATCGGGCGGCGACGGCGGTACCGGCGGGTCCGAAGGAGGTCTCACGAGCGGACCGATCGACGTCTGGTACTCGACCAACGAGCAGGAGGTCGCCTGGGGCGAGCAGGTGGTCGAGGCGTGGAACGCCGAGCACCCGGACCAGAAGGTGAGCGCACAGGCGATCCCCGCGGGCAGCTCGTCCGAGGACGTCATCGCCGCCTCGATCACGGCGGGGAACACGCCGTGCCTCGTGTTCAACACGGCCCCGGCCGCCGTGCCCGCGTTCCAGAAGCAGGGTGGCCTGGTGAACCTGTCGACGACGTTCGACGACGCGGAGGACTACGTCACGGGTCGTTCGGGCGCCGCGGCGGACGGGTTCCGCAGCGCCGACGGGGACCTGTACCAGCTTCCCTGGAAGACGAACCCCTTCATGCTGTACTACAACAAGGACGTGTTCGCGGCCGCCGGCTTGGACGCCGAGGACCCGCAGCTCGAGACGTACGACGACGTGCTGGCGGCGGCGCAGGCGATCAAGGACGCCGGGGCGGCCGACTTCGCGATCTATCCGCCGGCGACCGCGGACTACACGAACGTCAACTTCGACTTCTACCCGTTCTTCCTCGCCAACTCCGGCGGCACGCAGCTCATCGAGGACGGTCGGGCGACGTTCACGAGCGACGAGGGCCTGGAGACTCTCGGCTTCTGGCAGACGCTCTACGCGGAGGGCTTCTCGTCCGCGGAGGCGTACAGCGGGGACATGTGGGCCGGTCCGTTCGCCGACGGTGTCGCCGCCATGGGCGTCGCCGGCCCGTGGGGCAAGGGGCAGTTCGACGGCAAGGTCGACTTCGGCGTCGTCCCGCTCCCGACCGCCGACGGCGTGCCCGCCGACGAGACGTCGACGTTCGCGGACTCGAAGAACGTCGGCCTCTACTCCTCGTGCAAGAACCAGCAGACCGCGTGGGACTTCCTCAAGTTCGCGACGAACGACGAGAACGACCTCGCGCTCCTCGAGATCACCGGCCAGTTCCCGACCCGCACGGACGTGCCCGAGCTCGCGGCCGACTTCCTGGCGGAGAACACCTTCTTCGAGCCGTTCGCGGCGTCCGTGCCGCTCGCCGTCGACGTCCCGACGGTGGACGGGCTCGCCGAGAAGATGCAGGTCTTCCGCGACGCGTGGAGCGGGTCCGTGCAGTCGGGGTCCGGCGACCTCGAGACGACGTTCGGCGAGGCCGCGGCGACGATCGACGGCCTGGCGGGCTGAGCCCAGGACGAGGCGACGCACTCATGGTCACCCTTCACGACGAGGACGTGCAGCCGTCCGCGCGGGCCACGGCGCTCCGTGGCCCGCGCCAGGACCGGTCGCGACCCCGCGGCCGGCGACTCCAGCGCTGGCTCGGGGAGAACCCCCTCGGCATCCTTCTCAGCGCCCCGTACGTGGCGTTCGTCGTCGTGGTGTTCCTCGTGCCGTTCGGATTCGGCGTGTGGATGTCGTTCCACGACTTCTTCTTCACGGCACCCGGCGTGCAGGTCCCGCACCCCTTCGTCGGGCTCGACAACTTCCGGCAGGTCCTCGCGGACCCGGCGGTGCGTCAGGCGTTCGGCAACCTCGCGGTGTTCGGCCTCATCAACGTGCCGCTCACGGTGGTGCTCGGGCTCCTCCTCTCGTCGGGCCTCGATGCCGTCGTGCACTGGAAGGGCTTCTTCCGGGTCTCGTACTACGTCCCGTACGTCACGGCGTCCGTCGCGACGCTCGCGGTGTGGATCTTCATGTTCAACGGCAACGGGGTCGTGAACAGGCTCCTGGGGAGCCTCGCGCCGGAGCCGACCTGGCTCGCGAACCCGAGCCTGATCATGCCCCTGATCGCGGTCTACGTGACGTGGAAGAACCTCGGGTTCTACGTCCTGCTCTACCTCGCCGCGCTGCAGAACGTGCCGAAGGAGCTGCACGAGGCGGCAGCGATGGACGGCGCCGGGCCCTGGCGCCGGTTCCGGGCCGTCACGCTCCCTGCCGTACGGCCGGTGACCTCCCTCGTGGTGCTGCTCTCCGTCATCACCACCGGACAGATCTTCACCGAGCCGTACCTCCTCACCGGGGGAGGACCGAACGGCGCCTCGATGACCCCGGCGCTGCTCATGTACCAGAAGGGCATCCAGCAGGGGCAGCCCGACATCGCCGCGGCGGTCGGCATGATCCTCGTGCTCGCGGTCATGCTCCTGTCGCTGGCCTCGCGCCGTCTCACGGAGAGGAAGGGCTGATGGCCTCCACGACCTCGACCTCGACCACGCGGCGGGACACGACCCGGGCCCGCGGCTCCGGCGGAGGCCGGCTGCTGCGCGTGCTGCGCTTCGCGGTGCTGCTGCTCGGTGCGTTCCTCGCGCTCGTGCCGTTCTACTACATGCTCCTCGGGGCGCTGCAGAGGGAGCGGGACACGAGCGTCCTGGGCCTGCTCCCGCTGCCCCGGAACATCACCCTCGACAACTTCGTGGGGGTCAACGAGTCGATCGACCTCGCCCGGTCGCTGCTCAACTCGTTGATCATGACGGCGGGCGTCGTGGGCTGCACGCTCGTGTTCGGGCTGCTCGTCGGGTACGCGCTGTCGGTGCTGTCCTTCCGCGGCCAGGGGCTCGTGTTCGCGCTCGTCCTGCTCGTCCAGGCGATCCCGTTCCAGCTGCTCATGATCCCGCTCTACGTCATGGTCGTGCGGTACTTCGACCTCGCGGACAACTACCTCGGCATGATCCTGCCGTTCGCCGTGAACTCGGTCGCCGTCCTGATCTTCCGGCAGTACTTCCTCCAGATCCCGCGCGACGTGTTCGACGCGGCGCGCATCGACGGCGCGAGCGAGCTGCGGATCCTGCGGTCGATCGCCGTGCCGCTGGTCCGCCCGGCGGTCCTCACCGCGATGCTCGTGACGTTCATCGGTCCGTGGAACGAGTTCCTGTGGCCGTTCCTCGTGACGAAGGACGCGTCGATGCAGCCGCTCGCGGTGAGCCTCGCCAACTTCTCGCAGGCGAACTCGTCGTTCCAGGCGAACCCGATGGGCGCGGTCCTGGCGGGCGCGTGCGTGCTCGCGGTGCCCGCCGTCGTCCTGTTCCTGCTGTTCCAGCGGCACTTCACGTCCGCGAACCTCGGCTCGGCCGTCAAGGGCTGACCCGTCACCGTGCGGGGCGGCGCGAGACCGCGCCGGCCCCGCCCCGACCTCTCAAGGCTAGGAAATGACCCAGGTGAACCACTCTCAGTCCCTCATGACGGTCCCGTACGCCCTGCGTCGTCTCGGGACGATCATGTCGCCCCTGCCCGGGGAGCCCCTCGAGGTCGAGGGCGTGCTCAACCCCGGCACCGCGTGGGGGCCGGACGGCACGCTGTACCTCTACCCCCGCCTCGTGGCCGAGGGGAACGTCTCGCGCATCGGTCGGGCGCGCGTCGTCCTCGAGGACGGGGTGCCCGTGGGCGTGGAGCGGCTCGGGGTGGTGCTCGCCCCCGACGAGGGCTGGGAGCACGGGCGGCAGAACGCGGGGGTCGAGGACCCCCGGATCACGTTCGTCGAGCCCCTGGACCTCCACGTCATGACCTACGTCGCGTACGGGCCGCTGGGCCCGAAGCCCGCGCTGGCCGTCTCCCGGGACACCGTGTCGTGGCGCCGGCTCGGGCCCTTGCGGTTCGCCTACCAGCCCGAGCTGGACACCGACCTCAACCTCTTCCCCAACAAGGACGTGGTGTTCTTCCCCGAGGCCGTCCCGGGTCCCGACGGCCGACCCGCGCTCGCGCTGCTGCACCGGCCGATGTGGGACCTCGACTGGCTCCGCCCCGGCGAGGGGGCTCGTCCGCCGGCCGGGGTCGCCGACCCGCGGCCGTCCATCTGGATCGGCTACGTCGACCTCGATGCCGTGACGCGCGACCTCGGAGCACTCACGCACGTCGAGAGCTCTGCGCCGGTCGCCACGCCGGAGATGGCGTACGAGTCGTCGAAGATCGGTGGTGGCCCGGCACCCCTGCGCGTTCCCGAGGGCTGGCTCGTCCTCCACCACGGAGTGACGGGCGCCGACTTCTCCGGCTTCGCCCTGGCTCACGGTTCCCGGTACACGGCGGGCGCGATGATCCTGGACCCGGGCGACCCGCGCCGGGTGCTGGCCCGGACGCCCGAGCCGCTGCTCGTCCCGGAGACCGCCGCCGAGCTGGAGGGCACGCTCGGCAACGTCGTGTTCCCCACGGCCGTCGAGGAGATCCAGGGACGCCGGTTCGTCTTCTACGGCATGGCCGACTCCCGGATCGGTGTCGCCGAGCTCGTGCGTCTCGATGGTTGAGGGCCGGGCCGCGGACCTCACCGCGCACGAGGCGCTCCGGCGCGTCGTCAAGGCGTACGACGTGCGCGGTGTCGTCCCTGACGAGCTGAACGACGACGTCGTGCGCGCGCTGGGCGCGGCCTTCGTGGAGACGGTCGTCCGGCCGGGCGCCGACGGGGAGCGTCGGGTCGTGGTGGCCCGTGACATGCGCGAGAGCGGCCCCGGGCTGCTGGCCGCGTTCGTCGACGGCGCCCGGGAGGCCGGCGCGCACGTGCTCGACGCCGGTCTGTGCTCGACCGACGAGCTCTACCTCGCGTCGGGTCTCCTCGACGCCGCGGGCGCGATGTTCACCGCGAGCCACAACCCCGCCCGGTACAACGGCATCAAGCTGTGCCTCTCCGGGGCACGCCCGATCGGCCAGGACACCGGCCTGCGCGCCGTCCGGGACCGAGCCGACGAGCTGCTCGCGGGCGCTCCCGTCGACGCCGGGCCGCGCGGCGGCCACGAGGCCGTCGACGTCCTGCGGTCCTACGCCGAACGCCTGCGCTCGCTCGTCGACCTCTCCGGTGGTCGCCGGCTGCGCGTGGTCGTCGACGCCGGCAACGGCATGGCAGGGCTCACGGTCCCGGCCGTCCTCGGGATGGCAGCGGGCCTGCCGCCGCTCCCGCTCGGGATCGTCCCGCTGTTCTTCGAGCTCGACGGGTCGTTCCCGCACCACGAGGCCAACCCGCTCGTGCCGGCGAACACGGCGGTGCTCCAGGCGGAGGTCGTGCGTCGGCGTGCGGACCTCGGGCTGGCGTTCGACGGCGACGCCGACAGGTGCTTCGTCGTCGACGAGCGGGGCCGGAGGGTGGACCCCTCGGTGCTCACGACGCTCGTCGGGCTCCGCGAGGCACGCCGGGTGCGGGGCGAGGGCGGCGTGCCGGTCGTGCTGCACAACGCGATCACGTCGCGCGCGGTGCCCGAGATCCTGGGCGCCGAAGGGGTGCGGACGGTTCGCACGCGCGTGGGCCACTCGTTCATCAAGGCGCTCATGGCGTCCGAGGACGCCGTCTTCGGGGGCGAGCACAGCGGGCACTTCTACTTCCGTGACTTCCTCGGCGCCGACTCGGGCCTCCTGGCCGCGATGCACGTCCTCGCAGCGCTCTCGGAGCAGGACCGCCCGCTCTCGGAGCTGGTCGGTGGCCTCGACCCGTACGTGCGCTCGGGGGAGGTCGACGTCGCCGTGGCGGACCCGGAGACCGCGACGGCCGCGGTGCTCGACGTCCTCGGGGAGGCCTACGACGCCGCGTCGCTCGACCTCGACGAGCTCGACGGCACGACCGTCCGCCGCTGGCACGGCGACGACCCGTGGTGGCTCAACCTGCGGGCGTCGAACACCGAGCCCGTCCTGCGGCTGAACGTCGAGGCCGCCGACGTCGGGACGATGCGCGCGGTCCGCGACCGTGTCCTCGACGCGCTCGCGACGATGCCCGCAGAGGGCGGCGGGCCGCCGAGCGGCGGCGCGGCGGTCGGGGGAGGGCGGCGCTGACGATGTACCTCCTCGACAACCCCGTGCGCCGCTACCCGTGGGGCTCGACCACGCTCGTGCAGCAGCTCCTCGGCCGCCCCGTCGACGGTCGTCCCGTCGCCGAGGTCTGGATGGGAGCCCACCCCGACGACCCGTCCACCGCGGACGGTGGTGGACGCCGGGTCGCTCTCGACGCGCTCGTGGCGTCCCAGCCCGAGGCGATGCTCGGACCCCGCGTGCTGGCCGGGTCCGGCCCGCGCCTGCCGTTCCTCGCCAAGATCCTCGCCGCCGCCCGCGCGCTGTCGGTCCAGGTGCACCCGACGACCGCCCAGGCCGAGGCGGGCTTCACGACCGAGGACGAGCGCGGCGTCCCCCGCACCGACCCGGTGCGGACGTACCGGGACCGCTCCGCGAAGCCGGAGATCGTGTACGCCCTCACGCCCTTCGAGCTCCTCAGCGGGCTCCGGGAGCCGGAGCAGGCGGCGAAGCTCGTCGCCGAGCTCGAGGTGCCCGCGCTCGACCCCCTCGTCGTGCTGCTGCGTGAGCGGCGCGACGACGCCCACCGGGGCGCGCTCACCTGGCTCCTCGGCCAGCGGGAGAGCACGGCGCCGTGGGTGGAGGCCGTCGCCGAGACCGCGCGCGACGCCGTGGGCGCCCGGCCGGAGCTGGCCGTGGTGCACGAGCTCGCGCAGGAGTTCCCCGGCGATCCCGGACTCCTCGCTCCGCTCCTGCTGAACCACGAGCGGCTCGAGCCCGGCCAGGCCCTCTACACGGCCCCCGGGACGCTGCACGCCTACCTGCGGGGCATGGCCGTCGAGGTGATGGCGGCGTCCGACAACGTCCTGCGCGCCGGCCTGACGACGAAGCACGTGGACGTGGCGGAGCTGCTGGCGATCACGGACTTCACGCCGCGGCTCACCGGCTTCCTGCGTCCGGTGCGCGTGGTGCCCGGTGTCGTGGACTACGTCGCGCCGGCCGCCGACCTGGGCCTGCGCGTCGCCACCCCGCGGGCCGGCGACGAGCTGCCGGGGCCGGAGGACGGCCCGCGGATCGTCGTGTGCGTCGAGGGCGAGGTGCGCGTCGTCGCGGCGGACGCGCGACGCCTCCTGCCCGGCGAGTCCGTCTTCGTCCCGCACGTGGACGGACCGCTCGTCGTCTCAGGGCACGGGACGGCCGTCGTGGCGCGGGC
>NZ_JBGNYC010000070.1:0-17564 GCF_051844275.1 Cellulosimicrobium sp. CpK407 | reverse complement strand
CAGGGTGTAGACGGGCATCCGGAGTACCTCCTGGTACCGGGCCGCAGGAAGGGGTCCAGCGGCCGCTGTGTGCGGTGAACTGGCGGTGCCTCGACAGCCTCAGGCGGGCGCGGCCGCCCGCGCCCGGGTGCCGAGACGACGATGACCCGCGACCTGTCCGCCTCGATGAGGGGACTGGTCGCGGGTCATCGTCCTACTGTGCAGGAACCTCAGCGTCGACGCTCGTCGGCGCCCTTCTCCGGCTCGACGAGGTCGCGCCCACCACCGACGGTCGCGGCACCGGCCTCGATCTGCTCGTGGCTCTCGCCCTCGAGTGCGTCGTGCTCGCCGTGCGAGTGCGCGGCCGCGAGCTCGGCGGGCGTCACGGGCTCGATCCGGTCCTCGTAGAAGAACCGCGACAGGCGCTGGAGACGCTTGTCCTTCTTGTAGCCCTTGCGGCGCACGCCGCGCGAGTCCGTCGCCGGCTCGATCTCGAGCGGCTCGTGGGCCTGGTAGTTGACCCGGAGCCAGCGCTCCTGCTCGTCGAGCGGGCGGTGGACCTCGATGTACTCGCCATGCGCGAACCGCACGATCCGGCCCGTCTCGTGGCCGTGGAGCACGAGCTCGCGGTCCTTGCGCTGCAGGCCGAGGCAGATGCGCTTGGTGATCCAGAACGCGAACCACGGGCCGACGAAGAACAGGATCCGGAACGCCCACGTGATCGTGTTGATCGACATGTGGAAGTGCGTCGCGATGAGGTCGTTCGACCCGGCGAGCGCCAGGATGATGAACGCCGTGAGGAACGCGACGCCCAGACCTGTGCGGACCGGGACGTTGCGCGGGCGGTCGAGGACGTGGTGCTCACGCTTGTCCTTCGTCACCGCGGCCTCGAGGAACGGGTAGACGAACAGGAACGTGAACAGCAGGCCCGGGACGACCACGGCCGGGATCAGGACGTTGAGGGGCACGGTGTAGTCGCCCCACGTCACGAACTCCGCCTGGCCGGGCATCAGTCGTAGCGAGCCCTCGAGGAAGAGCATGTACCAGTCGGGCTGGGCTCCTGCGGACACCGGTGACGGGTCGAACGGGCCGTAGTTCCAGACGTTGTTGATCGCCATCGTGCCGCCCATGAGGGCGAGGATGCCGAACACGACGAAGAAGAAGCCGCCGGCCTTGGCCACGTACACCGGGAACAGCGGGTAGCCGACCACGTTCGTGTCCGTGCGGCCGCCACCGGGGTACTGCGTGTGCTTGTGCAGCACGACGAAGAACAGGTGGAGCGCGACGAGCGCGAGGATCAGGCCCGGCACCAGCAGGATGTGCACCGTGAAGAGCCGGGGGATGATGTGCTCGCCCGGGAACTCGCCGCCGAAGATGAAGTACGAGAGGTACGACCCGATGAGGGGGATCGACTTCACGACGCCGTCGGTGATGCGCAGGCCGTTGCCGGACAGGACGTCGTCCGGGAGGGAGTAGCCCGAGAAGCCGGCGGCGAGGCCCATGATCATGAGCAGCATGCCCACGAGCCAGTTGACCTCGCGCGGCTTGCGGAAGGCGCCGGTGAAGAACACGCGCATCATGTGCGTGACGATCGCGGCGAGGAAGATGAGCGCGGCCCAGTGGTGGATCTGCCGCATGAGCAGACCGCCGCGCACCTCGAAGGACATGTGCAGCGTCGACGCGAACGCGTCCGACATGAGCACGCCGTTCATCGACGCCGGCTCGCCGTGGTACGTGACGAGCGACATGCTCGGCACGAAGAACATGGTCAGGAAGATGCCCGTGAGGATCAGGACGACGAACGAGTACAGGGCGATCTCGCCCAGGAGGAACGACCAGTGGTCGGGGAAGACCTTGCGCGCGAACTCCTTGACGGCGACGCCGATGCTCGTGCGCTGGTCCAGGTAGTCGGCGGCCTTGCCGGCGGGGGTCGTCGGCGCGGCTGCCTTCGGTGCGGCCGCCTTGGGTGCGGCGGTTCCGGTGCTGGTGGTCACTTCAGACGCTCCCAGAAGCTCGGGCCGATGGGCTCGTGGAAGTCGCTCTGGGCGACCAGGTAGCCCTCGTCATCAACGGTGATCGGCAGCTGCGGCAGGGGCCGCTTCGCGGGGCCGAAGACCACCTTCGCGCTGTCGGCCACGTCGAACGTCGACTGGTGGCACGGGCACAGCAGGTGGTGCGTCTGCTGCTCGTAGAGCGCCACGGGGCAGCCGACGTGCGTGCAGATCTTGGAGAACGCGACGATGCCGTCGTACGACCAGCTCTCTCCCGGAGGGGACTGCTCGGACACGATGTCGCGCGGGTCGAGACGGACCAGCAGGACGACGGCCTTGGCCTTCTCCGTGATCCACTCGTGGGACTGCATCTCCTCCTGGGATGCCTCGGGGATGATGTGCACGACCGAGCCGATCGTCACGTCCGCCGCCTTGATGGGCCGACCCGAGGGGTCGATCGCGAGGCGCGTCCCGGGCTTCCAGAGCGTGTGCTTGAACTTCGAGACGTTCCAGTCGCCGCCGACGCTCCCGACGAGCGGGACGGCGATGGTGAGCGGGAACAGCGCGAGCGCGGAGATGACCGCGCCCTTGAGGACGCCGCGACGGGCGATGCCCGAGTCCTTGGCGCCGGCCTCGAGCTCGGCGATCGCGCCGGCGCGGGTCTCCGCGTCGCTCGCGATCGGGTGGCGCTCGTCGACCTTCTCGTGGTCGGACATGAGCACCTTCGCCCAGTGCACGGCACCGAGTCCGATGCCGAGCAGCGCGAAGGCGATGGCGACGCCGAGCGAGAGCGTCGACAGGCGCACGCCGGCCGTGGTCCCGTCCGGCGGGATGACGAAGTACACGACGAGCGCGGCGATCGTGCCGATCACCGAGATGCCGAAGAGCGTCGCGACCTGGCGCTCGGCGCGCTTCGACGCCTTCGGGTCGCGGTCCGCCATGCGGCTCTTGTGCTCGGGCAGCCCCGGGTCCGGGAAGGTGTCGAGGGTGCCGTGCTCCTCGCGGTGCCCGACCTCGCGGTGCGAGGACTCGGGCGACCGGGGGTTCTGGTAGTCGCTCACGAGGACTTCGCTCCGATCCACACTGCGGCCCCGATGAGGAGGCCCATTCCGACGATCCAGGCCCACAGGCCCTCGCTGACCGGGCCGAGCGAGCCGAGCGACAGGCCACCGGCCGAGCCCTCACGCTGGAACTCGAGGAACGCGATGACGTCGCGCTTCTCCTCGGGCGTGACGGTCGCGTCGTTGAAGACCGGCATCGACTGCGGGCCGGTGAGCATCGCCTGGTAGATGTTGCGCTCCGACGTCTCCCACAGCGGGGGCGCGAACTTGCCCTCCGAGAGCGCGCCGCCCGCGCCGACGGCGTTGTGGCACATCGCGCAGTTGGTGCGGAAGATCGCGGCACCGTTCGCGACGTCGCCGAGCGAGGCGTCGACCTGCTCGTCCGTCGGGATCGCCGGGCCCGCGCCGAGCGAGGCGACGTAGGCGGCGAGCTGCGCCGTCTGCTCCTCGTCGAACTGGCGAGGCTTCTGGATGGCCTGCGGACCGTCCATCTGCATGGGCATGCGGCCGGTGGACACCTGGAAGTCGACCGACGCTGCGCCGACGCCGACGAGCGACGGAGCCGTGTCCGAGCCCTCGGCGTTCGGGCCGTGGCACGTGGCGCAGTTGGCCTGGAACAGCTTCTGGCCGGTCTCGATGTCCTCGGTGCTGGCGGTCTCGGCGTTGGCCGGAGTCGGTGCAAAGGCGGCGTAGACGCCACCGGTGACCAGCAGCGCCAGCAGCAGCAGCACGACCGGCGCGAGGCGGTGGTGTCTGCGGGCGGCGAGTGCCTTCACGAAATGATCCTCGTCTCGCAGGTGGGGGAGCAGGGGGCGGATGGGCGGGCCGGGGCGGACCCCGGGCGGGTCGTCAGCGCAAGATGTAGATCACGAAGAACAGCGCGATCCACACGACGTCGACGAAGTGCCAGTAGTAGGACGTCACGATGGCCGTCGTGGCCTCGTGGTGCCCGAAGTTCTTGGCCGAGAACGAGCGGCCGAGAAGGAACAGGAAGGCGATCAGGCCACCGACGACGTGGAGGCCGTGGAAGCCGGTCGTGATGTAGAAGACGGAGCCGTAGGGCGTCGAGGAGATCGAGACGCCGTGCTCGACGAGCTCGGCGTACTCGAAGATCTGACCACCGATGAAGAACGCACCCATGAGGAACGTGAGCGTCATCCACTCGTTCATCCCCCAGCGGTTCACCTGGAAGATCGAGCCGGTGCGCACGGGCTGGAAGCGCTCGGCGGCCCACACGCCCATCTGGCACGTCACCGACGACAGCACCAGGACGGTCGTGTTGATCGCCGCGAAGGTCAGGTTGAGCTTGTCCGCTTGCAGGGCCCACTCGTCGGCGGGCATCACGGCGCGGACCGTGAAGTACATGGCGAAGAGGCCGGCGAAGAACATGAGCTCGCTGGCCAGCCACACGATCGTCCCGACCGAGACGGGGTTCGGTCGGTTGACGCTCACGTGCTGATGGGCGTGGGGGGCAGCCGTTGCGGTCGACACAGGAGCCATTATGGCCGACGAACGGCCGGTCCGCGGCACGCAGACGGCCGCCCGGAGGCGGTGAATCTCACAATGTCTCCAGATCTTCCCACGGAGACCTGCACTTGGTGACGGATCGCTGCTAAGTGCCATGAAACTGGCATGCGCCCGAGGGCGGCCAGGGCCCTTGGTCCCGGGCCCCGCGCCGGTCGGCGTCGGTACCGCGCGAGGGGGTGCTGCGATCCGCTCCGACGTGCCAAGATGCCAGTCGGGACGTGCGCGCCGCGGTGCCGTGGCGCGCCCTCCCCGACCACCCTGAGGGAACCACGAAGGCGACGGTGACGACGATGACGACGACCGTGACGACGACGCACGGGGACACGAGCGTGACCCCGCGCGCGCCGCGCATCCTCCTCTACAGCGACGACGTGACGGTGCGCGAGCAGGTGCGCCTCGCCGTGGGGCGGCGGCTGGGTGCGGGTCAGCCGGACATCGAGTGGCTCGAGGTCGCGACGCCGGTGGCGGTCGTGACCGCGGCGGACGCGGGCGGCTGGGACCTGCTCGTCCTCGACGGGGAGGCCGACAAGGCCGGCGGCATGGGCCTGTGCCGGCAGCTCAAGAACGAGGTCTACCGCTGCCCGCCGGTCCTGGTCCTCACCGGCAGGCCGCAGGACGGTTGGCTAGCATCGTGGTCGCTCGCCGACGACGCGGTGCCCCGGCCGTTCGACGCGGTCGCCCTCCAGCGCGCCGTCGCCGACCTGCTGCGTGCCGCCGGCACGCGGTAGCCGACAGGAGACCGACCAGCCGAAGGGCCGCCCGTGACCGCCACCCCGCACCCCGCCGCCTCGACCACGAGCGACTCGACGGGCACGGGGCTCACGTGGCCCGGCCTGCTGACCGAGCTCGTCGCGGGGCACGACCTCGACGCCGACTCCACCGCGTGGGCGATGGACCAGGTGATGTCGGGCGAGGTGTCGCCCGTGCGTCTCGCGAGCTTCCTCGTGGCGCTGCGCGCGAAGGGCGAGACGGTCGCCGAGCTGACCGGGCTCGCCGACGCGATGCTGGCCCACGCCAGCCGGTTCGCCGTGGACGGTCCGGCGGTCGACATCGTCGGCACGGGCGGCGACCGCGCGCACACGGTCAACATCTCGACCATGGCGTCGCTCGTCATCGCGGGCGCGGGCGTGCGGGTCGTCAAGCACGGCAACCGCGCCGCGACCTCGTCGTCGGGCGCCGCGGACGTGCTCGAGGAGCTCGGCATCCGGCTCGACCACGGGCCGGAGCGGGTGGCCCGCATCGTGCAGGAGGCGGGGATCACGTTCTGCTTCGCGATGGTCTTCCACCCGTCCATGCGACACGCGGGCGTCGCGCGCAAGGAGCTCGGCATCCCGACGGCGTTCAACGTCCTCGGCCCGCTGACGAATCCTGCGCAACCCCGTGCGGCCGCCATCGGTGTCGCGGACGCGCGCATGGCGCCGCTCATCGCCGGGGTGCTGGCGGGGCGGGGGACCTCGGCGCTCGTGTTCCGCGGCGACGACGGGCTCGACGAGCTCGCGGCGACGGGCGGGGCGACCGTCTGGGAGGTGCGCGACGGCGTCGTGACCGAGCAGCGGCTCGACCCGGTCGCCGACCTGGGCCTCGCGCCGGTGACGATCGCCGAGCTGCGCGGTGGCGAGGCGGCGCACAACGCCGAGGTCGCCCGGCGTTTCCTGGCAGGCGAGGCCGGCCCGGTGCGCGAGACCGTGCTGCTCAACGCGGCCGCCGGTCTCGTCGCGGACGGCACGCTGCCCGGGACCGCGCAGGGGACGCTCGCCGAGCGGCTCCGCGCCGCCTACGAGATCGCGGCGCGCAGCGTGGACACGGGTGCCGCCCGCGACGTCCTCGCGCGCTGGGCCGAGGCCGCGGCGCGGGACTGAGACCCCGCGGCGGCAGGCCGGCCGGCGGCGCCAGGCGGCCCGTCAGTCGTCGAGGCCGAGCGCGAACGCCTGCTCGAGGTCGACGTTCGAGTAGGCGCGGAACGCGATGAACGTCTCCGTGCGCACGACCCCGGAGACCTTGCTGATGCGGTCCGCGATGACGTCGGCGAGCTGGTCGTGCTCCTCGACGCGCACCATCGCGACCAGGTCCGCCTTGCCCGTGACCGAGTAGACCTCGCTGACGCCGCGAAGGTCCGCGACCTCCGACGCGACCTCGGGGATACGGTCGGGCGCGGTGTCGATCAGGACGATGGCGGTCAGCATGGTTCCTCCGGGGTCGGGTCGTCGACTGGCGACCACTCTACGGTCACGCCGGGCGCCGCGTGCGTCAGGTCGGGGCGGTCGACCGGGTCGGCGTGGCGCGCGACGTCACGGGCCGTGGCGGCGAGGTCCACGTGGGACCCCGCGGATCGGACCGGGCACGCCCACGGGCCGGTGACGTCGACGATCCGCACGCCCGGCTCCTGGAGCCACGACAGCAGGATCTCGGCCTCGTGGGGGTGGCTCGCCGGGGCGGGCGGCACGGGCGGTGCGACCGTCTCCGCCGTCGCGACGAGCGCGTGCACGAGGGGCCACGGGTCCGCGCCGGGCTCGCTCACCCCGGTCGCGGCGAGGCGCGCGTGGCGCACCACGACGATCTCCCACCCGCCCGCGTCCGTCGCGCGGGCGGCGACGAGCTCGGCGCACGCCGCGAGCGGGGCGAGCCGCTGGGCGCGCGCGGCGCCCGCGAGGTAGGCCCGCAGTCGGTGCGTGAGCTCTCCCGCCTGCTCGAACCGCTCGTCGCGCGAGAGCGCGACGATCCGGCGCCCGAGCTCCGCGACGACGTGGGACGGGTCTGACTCGAACGCCTCCCGCACGCCTCCGGCGACGGCCGCGTAGCCGGTGTCGCGCTCGGCGGTCGTGCACGGGGCCGAGCAGCGTCCCATCTCGGCGAGGACGCACGCCGTGGCCCCGGGCGAGGCGACGACCGGGAGCCGGCGCGTGCACTGGCGCAGCGGGAACGCGTCGTGGAGGGCGTCGACGGCGGCCTGGGCTTGGTGCTTGGACGCGAACGGCCCGATGTGGGCGGCCGGGGCCCGCACGTCGCGCACGACGGACAGGCGCGGGTACGTCTCGTCCGTGAGCCGGACCCAGGTCATGCGCTCGGGGTGGCGCGACCTCCGGTTGTAGCGCGGCGCGTGCTCCGCGATGAGGCGCAGCTCGCGCACCTGCGCCTCGAGCGGGGTCGCGCACACGACCGGGGTGACGGCGTGCGCGACACGCACCATCTCGGTGATGCGGCTGCGCTTCTCCGAGCGGGTGAAGTACGACCGGACGCGGCGCCGGATGGACGTCGACGTGCCGACGTAGAGGACCTCGTCCCCGGGCCCGCGGAAGAGGTAGACGCCCGGTGCGTCCGGGAGGCCGTCCGCGAGGTGCCGCTTGCGCCGGACGTCCTGCGGGACCGGGTCAGTCGCGCCCGCGAGGTCCTCGAGATGGGTGACGCCCAGGGGCCCGAGCCGCGCGAGGAGCGCGTGCAGCACGTCCACAGTGGCGCGCGCGTCGGCGAGCGCGCGGTGGTCGGGCGTCACCGTGGCCCGGAACAGCGCGGCGAGGGTCGCGAGCTTGTGGTTCGGCGCCTCGTCGCGCGTCACGACGCGGCGCGCGAGCGGGACGGTGTCGAGCACCTGGTTCCCGGGCCACTCGTAGCCCGCGGCCCGGCACGCGGCCTTGAGGAACGAGATGTCGAACGGCGCGTTGTGCGCGACGAGCACGGCGCCGCGGGCGAACTCCAGGAAGCTCGGCAGCACGGCCTCGATGCGCGGCGCCGTCGCGACCATGGCCGACGTGATCCCCGTGAGCCGGGCGACGAAGGCGGGGACGGGCACGCCCGGGTCGACGAGCGTCTGGAACTCGCCGAGCACCTCGCCGCCGCGCACCTTCACGGCGCCGATCTCCGTGATGCCGGCGCCCGCGGGCGACCCGCCCGTCGTCTCCAGGTCGACGACGACGAACGTCACGTCGCGCAGCGGCGTCCCGAGGTCGTCCAGCGTGGGCTGGACGGGCGCGCCCCGCGGCACGGACCCCTCGCGGGAGGAGGCGAGGAGGGGACCGGACGACATGGCGGCGAGGCTAGCGACGGCCACCGACACGATCCGTCGTGTCCCGCGGCCACGCCCTCGGCACGGCATAGGGTGGGTGCACGGGAATCGGGACGATCGGGGACGAAATGTCCGCGGAGCTCCCGACGGCGGAGACGCAGGAGGCGGGGATGGTGGCCGAGAGGTCGGACGAGGAGGGACCCGACGGCGACGTCCCGCCGGCGGTGCGCGCGCTGCTCGTCGAGGCCGCCGCGGACGTGCTCGGCACGCTCGACCCGGTCCTCGTCCCCGTGGCCCTGCAACGGGTCAAGGCCTTCGCCCCACGCCGGCGCGCGTCGGCCGGGGCGGTGCCGTTGTGGCGCGCCCTGGTCGACGACGCCGGGTTCCGGCACGCGGTCGCCGCCGCCTGGTCGCGCGAGCACGGGAGCGGGACGGGCGCACCGCAGGAGGTCCCGGCCCCCGACGGCCCGGGGTCGCCCGAGGCCGGTGCGGCGGCAGCGGCCGACGACGTCGTCGCGGCACCGGGGGACGCGGAGGCCACCGCGCCAGCCGTCGTCCGCGAGCGCGCCGCCGGCGCCTTCCTGCTGCGCCCGGACGGCTGGGAGGCGGCCGTGGAGCGCGCCCGCGCGCTCGACACGACGCTGCGGACCGAGCGGTCGGAGCGCAGCGAGGTCGCCCGGTTGCGTCGCGACCGCGACCGGCTGGCCGCACAGGTCGAGGAGCTCCGCGCGCAGGTTCGTGACGCCGCGGCCCGCGCCGACGCGGCGACGGCCGAGCTCGCGGGCGCGCGTCGCGCCGAGCGACGGCTGCGGGCGGACGCCGACCGGGCGCGCGCCGAGGCCCGGGCAGCCCTCGAGGCGGCGTCGGCCGAGCGCGCGGAGGCGGAGGGGGCGCTGCGCGACGCGCGCGAGGAGCGCCGCGCAGCGGGCGTCGAGCTCGCCCGGGCGCGCGCGGAGCGGGACGAGGCGCGTCGGGCGCGGACGTCGGCGGCCGACGTCGCGACGGCACGCGCGCGGCTCCTGCTCGACACGGTGGTCGAGGCGGCGTCCGGGCTGCGGCGCGAGCTCGCGCTGGGGCCCGCCACGACGACCCCGGCCGACGACGTCGCCGCCGCCCTGCCGGGCGCGACCGCGCGGCCGAGGCCCGGGTCGCGCGGTCGGGCCGCCGACGACCCGGCGCTGCTCGGCGACCTCCTGTCGGTCCCGCGCACCCACCTCGTCGTCGACGGCTACAACGTGACCAAGACCGGCTTCGGGGAGCTCACGCTCGCCGAGCAGCGCGACCGGCTCCTCAGCGGGCTCCTGCGCGTCGCGGCCGGGGGAACCGAGGTCACGGTCTGCTTCGACGGCGCGGACACCGCCGTGCGTCCCGTGCACGCCCCGCGCGGTGTGCGCGTGCTGTTCTCGTCGGGCGAGATCGCCGACGACCTCATCCGACGACTGGTCGCCGCGGAGCCCGCGGGACGGCCCGTCGTCGTCGTGACGAGCGACCGTGCCGTGTCGGACGACGTGCAGGCGATGGGCGCCGTGTGCATCCCGGCGCAGGCGCTCCTGGCGCGGCTCGCGCGCCGCTGACGCGGGCGCCGCACGGCCCTCCCGGCGGGTGTGCCGAGGAGGGCCGTGCGGGTGGTCCCGGAGTGCGCGACGTCAGCGGACCGGGGCCGGCCCGTCCACGTAG
Source organism: Cellulosimicrobium sp. CpK407 (assembly GCF_051844275.1). Taxonomy (NCBI): domain Bacteria; kingdom Bacillati; phylum Actinomycetota; class Actinomycetes; order Micrococcales; family Promicromonosporaceae; genus Cellulosimicrobium; species Cellulosimicrobium sp. CpK407. The sequence goes on along the minus strand of NZ_JBGNYC010000070.1, from coordinate 7,329 downwards.
ATCGCCTCGACGTCCGCCGCGAAGTCCTTGAGCACCTCGCTCCGCTTCACCTTGAGCGACGGCGTGAGGTAGCCGTTCTCGACCGTGAAGTCGGTGGTGAGCACGGTGAACTTGCGGATCGACTCGGCGCGCGACACCGCCTGGTTGGCGCGCGTGACGGCGGCGTCGAGCGCGGCGAGGACGTCGGGGTCCTTGGCCGCGTCCTCGATCGACATCGGCTCCTTGCCGTGCATGCTCGCCCAGCCCGGCAGGCCCTCGGGGTCGAGGGTGACGAGCGCGCCGATGAACGGCTTCTGGTCGCCGACGACGACGCACTGCGAGACGAGCGCGTGGGCGCGGATGCGGTCCTCGAGGACGGCGGGCGCGACGTTCTTGCCGCCCGCGGTCACGATGATCTCCTTCTTGCGCCCGGTGATGCGCAGGAAGCCGTCCTCGTCGAGCGAGCCGAGGTCGCCCGTGCGGAACCACCCGTCGACGAACGCGTCGGCCGTGGCCTGCTCGTTGTTGTGGTAGCCGCGGAAGATGTGGTCGCCCTTCAGCAGGATCTCGCCGTCCTCGGCGATGCGCGCCCCACAGCCCGGGAGCTGCTCGCCGACCGTGCCGATCTTCGTGGTCGCGGGGCGGTTGACGCACGTCGGCGCCGTCGACTCGGTGAGCCCGTAGCCCTCGAGGATGCGCACGCCGATGCCGCGATAGAAGTGCCCCAGCCGCTCGCCGAGCGGCGCGCCGCCGGACACCGCGTACTTCGCGCGGCCCCCGAGCGCGTGGCGCAGCTTCTTGAACACGAGCGCGTCGGCGACCTTGTGCTGCAGGCGCAGCCCGACGCCGGGGCCCGACGGCTCGTCCAGGGCGCGCGAGTACGCGATCGCCGTGGCCGCCGCCCAGTGGAAGATCTTGAGCTTGCCGCCCGCGGCGGCCTTCTGCTCGGACGAGTTGTAGACCTTCTCGAACACGCGCGGTACCGAGAGGATGTACGTCGGCTTGAAGGTGCCGAGGTCGTCGAGCAGCGTCTTGGTGTCCGGCGTGTGGCCCAGGACCGTCCCGCCGGCCACGACCAGCACGCCGATGAACCGCGCGAACACGTGGGCGAGCGGCATGAACAGCAGCGTGCGACCGCCCGGCTCGCCGAACACCTCCGGCACCGCGGCCACCGCGTTCACGGTGAGCGAGTAGAAGTTCTGGTGCGTGAGCTCGGCGCCCTTGGGGCGCCCGGTCGTGCCCGACGTGTAGATGATCGTCGCGACGTCGGCGAGGTTCGCCAGGCCGCGGCGCCGCGCGATCTCGGCGTCCTCCACGTCGGCCCCGTCGGCCCTCAGGGTCGCGACGGCGCCCGAGTCGATGACGAGGACGTCACCGAGCGCGGGGACCTGGTCGCGCACCTCGCCGACGGTCGCCGCGTGCGCCTCCGTCTCGACGACGAGCAGCCGGACGTCGGCGTCCGACAGGATCCACTGGACCTGCTCCGCGCTCGACGTCTCGTACAGCGGCACCGGCACCGCGCCGGCCGCCCACGTGGCCCAGTCCAGGAGCGTCCACTCGTAGCGCGTGCGCGACATGATGCCCACGTGGTCGCCCGGCTGGATCCCGCGCGCGACGAGCCCCTTCGCCACGGCGACGACCTCGGCGTCGAAGTCCCGTGCGCTGAGCGCCTGCCACGTGCCGTCGGCGCCGGCGCGGCGCTCGACCAGCGGCGCGGCCGGGTCGGCCGCGACCCGGCTCGCGAGCAGGTCGTTGAGGTTCTTCGAGGGATCGACTTCGACGATCCGTGGGGCGCTGATCTCGTCCATGCTGGCTCCAGTGGCAGTAGTCGACGGTGGGAGAACCCTACCCAGTGGTGGTGTGTGCCCGGGACCTGCCGATGTCGGTAGGCTTCAGGTGCTGTGCGCTGCTTGCGCAACGTTTCGCGCGGGCGCGGAGTTCCGGCGGGACGACCCGGGCGCGGGGTCGCGAGCCGTGGTCGTGCGTCGCCCGTCGACGGGCAGCACCTGCAGCGTGAGGCTTCCAGCCAGCGGTTAGTCAGCGGTTACCGAGCGAGTGAGGACGGGACATGCACGCCATCGGTGTGGACATCGGCGGGACGAAGATCGCGGCCGGGGTCGTCGACGAGAAGGGCGAGATCCTCGTCCAGACGCGCCGCGACACCGAGCCCGACGACGTCGCGAGCATCGACCGCGCCATCGCCGACGTGTATGCCGAGCTGACCGCCGAGCACGAGGTCGGCGCGATGGGCCTCGCCGCGGCGGGCTTCGTCAGCCCCGACCGGACGTCGGTGCTCTTCGCCCCGAACATCGCGTGGCGCGAGTACCCGCTCGCGCGCAACGTGCGCGAGCTCATCGGCGGCACCGACGTGCCGATCGTCGTCGAGAACGACGCCAACGCGGCGGGCTGGGCGGAGTTCCAGTTCGGCGTCGCGCGCGACGCGACCGACATGCTCATGCTCACGGTCGGCACCGGGCTCGGGGGCGCGATCGTCGTCGACCGCGAGCTCGTGCGCGGCAAGTGGGGCGTCGCGGCCGAGGTCGGGCACATGCGCGTCGTGCCGGGCGGCCACTACTGCGGCTGCGGCCACGAGGGCTGCTGGGAGCAGTACGCGTCGGGCCGCGCCCTGGTGCGCGACGGGCAGAACGCGCTCATCGCCCAGCCCGACCGCGCGACCCGGCTCCTGGAGATCTGCGGCGGCGACCCCGAGAAGCTCAACGGCCCTCAGATCACGCAGGCCGCCCAGGAGGGCGACGACCTGGCGGTCGAGCTGCTCGCGAACCTCGGGCGCTGGATCGGCGAGGGCGCGGCCTCGGTGACGGCGCTGCTCGACCCGGAGCTCATCGTCATCGGCGGCGGTGTCGGCGCGGCCGGCGACCTGCTGCTCCAGCCCGTGCGTCGCGCGTTCGCGGACCAGCTCTCCGCGCGCGGGCACCGTCCCGAGGCGCGCATCGAGCTCGCCGAGCACGGCAACGAGGCCGGCATCGTCGGCGCGGCGGACCTCGCCCGTCGCTGACCGGTCTCGACGGGCCGGCCGGGACGGGCAGCGCGACCAGGTGCGGGCGGGGCCCGGGCGTCAGACGACGGCGCCCGGGCCCTCGTCGTCGTCCTCGCGGCGGTGCGGCATGCGCCAGAGGAGGATCGCGAGCCCGGCGAGGAACGCCCCGCCGCCCACCTGCGCGACGATCACCGGGTACGGGCGCACGACGACGAGCACGACCAGGAGCAGGATCGGCACGCCGACGACCAGGGCCCACGCCATGGTGAGGAGGGGGTCGCGGCCGAGGACGAGAGGCGGGTCCGGCGGCACGAAGTGGCTCTCGGCCTCCTCGAGGTCCTCGACCTCCGGCGTCGTCGGCCAGTCGCGGGGGCCGCTGGTGCGGACCCAGGGCGCGACCGGCACGGAGCCGAGCACGTCGCGGCCCTCGCGGGGCGCGGGCGACGGGCCGTCGGCGGGGCCGGCGCCGTCGTCGGGTCCGCGCGCCGCGTCGTGGTCGAGGTCGGACAGGTCGGAGAGCTCGGCCACGATGCCGGCCCACTGCGCATCGACGTCGAGCGCCGCCTCGCCCTGTGCGTCGTCCTGCCGGGCAGCCTCGTCGTCCGGCTCGGCGGGGTGCTCAGGACCCCGCGACGCGTCGTCGGGCGTGGGGTCGGGTCCGTCGTCGGGCTGCGGGGAGTCCGGCTGGGCGTTCGGTGCGGCCATAGGAATCACTCTAGAGTCGGATGCACGTCCCGCGCCGGGACCCCGCGAGGAGGAACGTTGTTCTACTGGTTCATGAAGCAGGTGATGGTCGGCCCGATCCTGCGGGTCCTGTACCGTCCCTGGACGCGGGGCGTCGAGCACGTGCCGGACGAGGGCGGTGCGATCCTCGCGAGCAACCACCTCGCGGTGATCGACTCGTTCATCCTGCCGCTCGTCCTCGACCGCAAGGTCCAGTTCCTCGGCAAGTCCGACTACTTCACCGGGACGGGGATCAAGGGCCGCCTGACGGCCGGGTTCATGCGCGGGGTCGGGACGATCCCGGTCGACCGGTCGGGCGGCAAGGCGAGCGAGGCCGCGCTCGAGACCGGCCTGCGCGTCCTGCGCGAGGGCGACCTGTTCGGCATCTACCCCGAGGGGACGCGCAGCCCCGACGGACGGTTGTACCGCGGCAAGACCGGCGTCGCGCGCCTCGCGCTCGAGTCGGGGGCCCCCGTGGTCCCGGTCGCGATGGTGGGCACGAACATCGCCCAGCCGATCGGCAAGGTCATCCCCAAGCCCATGCGCATCGGGGTCGTCGTCGGTGAGCCGCTCGACTTCTCGCGCTACCGCGGCATGGAGAACGACCGCTTCATCCTGCGCGCCGTCGCCGACGAGATCCAGTACGCGATCATGCGGCTGTCCGGCCAGGAGTACGTGGACATCTACGCCGCGACGGCCAAGGCGCGCCTCGCCGCGGGGCACACCGAGTCCGAGGAGGCGGGCGGGGCGCCCGGCGGGCGTCCGGCTCCCGACGTCCAGGTCCCGGAACCGCCGCCGGAGCCCGGCGCGGCGTCAGTAGACTGAGCGACGGCCGGTCGCGCTTCGCTCACGGTGCCCCTCGTGGGGTACGTGCCCGCCGCCGTCGCCGCCACCCCGCCGGACCGCGTCCGTCCGGCCAGGATCCGTCCTACGAGAGGTTCTGAGTTCACATGTCGGTTCGTCGCGTCGCCCTCCTCACCGCGGGCGGTTTCGCCCCGTGCCTGTCCTCCGCCGTCGGGGGCCTCATCGAGCGGTACACGGAGCTCGACCCGGAGATCGAGATCATCGCCTACCAGTACGGCTACCACGGCCTGCTGACGGGCACGAAGATCGTCGTGGACGAGGAGGGTCGCAAGCAGGCGGGCATCCTGCACCGCTTCGGCGGCTCGCCGATCGGCAACTCGCGCGTCAAGCTGACGAACGCGGCCGACTGCGTCAAGCGCGGCCTCGTCCAGGAAGGCCAGGACCCGCTGCAGGTCGCGGCGGAGCAGCTCAAGGCGGACGGCGTCGACGTCCTGCACACCATCGGTGGCGACGACACGAACACGACCGCGGCCGACCTCGCCGCCTACCTGCACGACAACGGCTACGAGCTCACCGTCGTGGGCCTGCCCAAGACGATCGACAACGACGTGATCCCGATCCGTCAGTCGCTCGGCGCCTGGACCGCGGCCGAGGAGGCGGCGGGCTTCGCGGCGAACGTCATCGGCGAGCACCGCTCCGGCCCGCGCATGCTCATCGTGCACGAGGTCATGGGCCGCCACTGCGGGTGGCTCACCGCCGCGTCGGCGGCCGAGTACCGCAAGTGGCTCGACGCGCAGGAGTGGGCCCCGGCCCTCGGCCTGACGCGCGAGCGCTGGGACGTGCACGCGGTCTTCCTGCCGGAGCTCGCGCTCGACATCGACGCCGAGGCCGAGCGTCTCAAGGCGATCATGGACGAGCAGGGCAACGTCAACATCTTCCTGTCCGAGGGCGCCGGCATGCACGAGATCGTCGCGCAGCTCGAGGCGGCCGGCGAGGAGGTCCAGCGCGACCCGTTCGGCCACGTCAAGCTCGACACGGTCAACCCCGGCCAGTGGTTCGCCAAGCAGTTCGCCGAGAAGCTGGGCGCCGAGAAGGTCATGGTGCAGAAGTCCGGCTACTTCTCGCGCGCCGCGGCTGCGAACGCCGAGGACCTGCGCCTCATCAAGTCGATGACCGACCTCGCGGTCGAGTGCGCGCTGCGCGGCGAGTCGGGCGTCATCGGGCACGACGAGGAGAACGGCGACCGCCTGCGCGCGATCGAGTTCCCGCGCATCGCGGGCGGCAAGGCCTTCGACGTCACGCAGCAGTGGTTCGGCGAGCTGCTCGAGGGCATCGGCCAGCCGCTCGTCGCCGCGGCTCCCGCCGCGCACTGATCCGAGGAGCGGGATGACCACCACGAGCGAGCCGGGGACCGACGCCGGGCTCGACCACTTCCGCACGCTCGTCGCGCTCCAGCAGCCGACGTGGCCGGACGAGGCGGCGCTCGACGCCGTCCGGGACCGGCTGGCGGCCTCCGCGCCGCTCGTGGTGCCCGCCGCGGCCGACACGCTGCGCTCCCGCCTGGCCGCGGCCGGGCGGGGCGAGGCGTTCCTCCTGCAGGGGGGCGACTGCGCCGAGACGTTCGCCGAGGCGAACGCGGACCGCATCCGCAACAAGATCCGCACCATCCTCCAGATGGCGGTCATCCTCACGCACGGCGCGAGCATGCCCGTCGTGAAGATGGGTCGGATGGCCGGGCAGTACGCGAAGCCGCGCAGCTCCGACACGGAGACGCGCGACGGCGTGACGCTGCCCGCCTACCGCGGCGACATGATCAACGGCCACGCCTTCACGCCCGAGGCGCGCGTGCCCGACCCGGAGCGCCTCGTCCAGGCGTACCAGATCTCGTCGGCGACGTGGAACGTCGTGCGGGCCTTCACGACCGGTGGGTTCGCCGACCTGCGCCAGGTCCACGAGTGGAACCGCGGCTTCATGCGCAACCCCGCCTATGCGCGCTACGAGCGGACGGCGTCCGAGATCGACCGCGCGATCCGCTTCATGGACGCGTGCGGCGCCGACTTCGACGCCCTGCGCACGGTCGAGTTCTTCGTCAGCCACGAGGCTCTCGTCCTCGACTACGAGCGCGCGCTCACCCGCCGCGACACGCGCACGGGCGACGCGTACGACACGTCGGCCCACTTCCTGTGGATCGGCGAGCGCACGCGCCAGCTCGACGGCGCGCACGTCGACTTCCTGTCGCGCGTCGCCAACCCGATCGGCGTGAAGCTCGGCCCGACGACGACGCCCGACGTCGCGCTCGAGCTCGCCCGGCGTCTCAACCCCGACGACGTCGAGGGTCGCCTGACCTTCGTCACGCGCATGGGCGCGGGGAACGTCCGAGACGCGCTGCCGCCGCTCGTCGAGGCCGTCGCGCGCGCGGGCGTGCCCGTCACGTGGGTCACGGACCCCATGCACGGCAACACCATCACGTCCGCGAGCGGCTACAAGACGCGCCGGTTCGACGACGTGCTCGACGAGGTCCGCGGGTTCTTCGAGGTGCACCGCGCCGCGGGGACCGTGCCGGGCGGGCTGCACGTCGAGCTCACGGGCGACGACGTGACCGAGGTGCTGGGCGGCAGCGAGGAGATCGACGACGCGGGGCTCGCCCTGCGCTACGAGACCCTGGTGGACCCGCGCCTCAACCACCAGCAGTCGCTGGAGATGGCGTTCCAGGTCGCGGAGATGCTCCGACGCTGAGCGGCACGACTCGCGCCGAGCACGTGGCTGTGGGGGGGGGGGGGGGGGGGGGGGGGGGGGGGGGGGGAGGGGGGGGGGGGGGGGGGGGG